>WTAY01000021.1 GCA_013139345.1 Methylophaga sp.
TATCCAGTTCAGTAAACCACTTACTCTTTTGTGAACGTGCATCAATCTTGCCACTAATGATGAGTAGTGTTGTATCAATGGGTGGATTTTCAACATAGCGTCGTAACGCCTCACCGCCTTCTTTACCTGGCGCACCAGAAGGAAGACGAATCTCAAGCAATCGCCTGCTTGAAAACAGTGACATTGTTTGTTCTTGCCATTGTAATTCAGACCAATTAAAACGACCTTCAACATGCCACACTTGTCGATCATCCGCGCCCATTTGGCGAGCACGTTGACGAACCAAGTCTCCAGCCTCTTCCACCAGCATTTGTTCATCACCAAATATGACGTAAATCGGTAATAGGTTTTGTTGTAAATGCCCCGCTAATTGTTCAGCTTTAAGCCGCATAACGTGTTATTTCAGTGCAGATAAACGTCGTAAAATGCTTTGCACTAATTGCTTGTTCAATTGCTCACGCAATAAACGTTCTTCGTCATCTTTACCAAGCACTTGGTCTTGATCAAATTGATAATCACGTTGAGCTTCAACTTTTTGAACATCACTAATGATTTGTCCTTTACCATCACTTACTTTAAATGACACCCAACCATGTAGCCCATACTCACTTACTTTTGCATCAGAACCAACAGATAAGACACGTCGTTCAAATTGATTATCTAAGACAGTCAATACAGCACTACCCTCTTGGTAATTATTAACGACCTGAACACCATTACGAGTTAAACCACGCTTAAGCTCAAGGCCAAGGCCCTGTTGTAAGTTAACGCCTTGTACATACATTGTTTTTAAACTGTCAGGCAATGTTGCCGAACCACGCAACTGGAAACCACAACCAGCCAATGCGACGAATAAAAGACTAATGAGTACATTTGATAAAGCACGGTTCATAACAACTCTTCCTTAACCAGCGACAACAATATTAATTAAACGACCAGGGACCACAATCACTTTACGGACTTCTTTATCTGCCGTAAATTTTTGAACATTTTCATCTGCCAAGGCCATTGCTTCAATCACATCTTTAGCAGTATCAGCAGCAACAGAAATCTTAGATCGTAGCTTACCATTGACTTGCACCATCAGCTCAACTTTATCTTGAACTAAGGCTGACTCATCAATTTCTGGCCAAGCAACACTAACAATCGCCTCATCATGACCCAATGCATTCCATAGCTCATGGCTGATGTGTGGTGTGATTGGCGATAGCATAAGAATCGTTTTTTCTAATGCTTCTTGCAACACCGCACGGGCTTGTTCACTGGTATCTTTGACCTTCGACACTGCATTCATTAATTCCATAATGGCAGCAATAGCAGTATTAAAGGTATGACGACGACCAATATCATCACTTACTTTAGTCAATGTTTGATAAATTTGGCGACGTAAGCCTTTCAAATCATCATTGAGACTTTCAACATCTAAACTCACCACATCACCTAACTCAACATGATCTTGAACCGTTTTCCATACACGTTTTAAGAAACGACTCGATCCTTCAACTGCTTTATCAGACCATTCTAATGATTGTTCTGGTGGCGCAGCAAACATCGTAAATAAACGTGCCGTATCGGCACCATACTGATCAATCAAAGCTTGAGGATCAACGGTATTACCTTTTGATTTCGACATTTTGATGCCATCTTTCAATACCATGCCTTGTGTAAGCAAGTTTTTGAAAGGTTCATCGCCAGACACTAAACCTTCATCACGCATTAATTTATGGAAGAAACGAGCATAAAGCAAATGCAATACAGCATGTTCAATACCACCGATATATTGGTCTACTGGCAGCCAATGATCAGCACGCTCATCTAACATTGCCTCTTCATTGTCAGGGCAAGTAAAGCGTGCGTAATACCATGACGACTCAAAGAAGGTATCAAAGGTATCGGTCTCACGAATTGAATCTTTGCCACACTCTGGACAGGCACATTCATAAAACTCTGGCATTGATTTAATTGGCGAACCGCTACCATCAACAATTACATCTTCAGGTAATTGAACAGGTAAATCTGCTTCAGGAACAGGAACCGCACCACAATCAGGGCAGTTGATAATTGGAATTGGTGTACCCCAATAACGTTGACGAGAAATTCCCCAATCACGTAGGCGGTAATTAACCTGCTTTTCACCTTTGTCTTTTGCTACTAAAAAGTCAGCAATCGCATCAAATGAGTCAGCGGATGTTAAACCATCAAACTGCTGCGAATTAACTAAACGACCTTTGTCTGTAAAGGCGGCTTTATCTAAATCACATTCACCATCATCAGTAGGTTCAATCACTTGATTAATCGCTAGGTCATATTTTTTAGCAAACTCATAATCACGTTGGTCATGTGCAGGAACAGACATAACAGCGCCTGTGCCGTAGCCCATTAATACAAAGTTGGCAGCCCAAACAGGGACTGTTTCACCTGTGACAGGGTGAATAGCCATCAAACCAGTAGCAACACCTTTCTTCTCAGCGGTTTCCATTGCTTCTTCTGATGTTTCCATCATTCGACATTCATCAATGAACGCCTGTAACTCTGGGTTAGATTTAGCCGCTTTTAATGCTAGAGGATGTTCAGCGGCAACAGCCACATAACTCACACCCATCAATGTATCTGGACGAGTGGTATAGACATCTAACACATCATCACTATCATTAATGCCAAATTGAATTTGCAGACCTTCAGAACGACCAATCCAGTTTGCTTGCATGGTTTTAACTTGCTCTGGCCAGCCATCTAACTGATCTAAATCATCAAGTAACTGCTCGGCATAATCGGTTATTTTCATAAACCATTGTGGAATCTCACGTTTCTCAACTTGAGAATCACAACGCCAGCAACAGCCATCAATAACTTGCTCATTCGCAAGCACCGTTTCATCAACGGGACACCAGTTTACCGCCGATGTTTTTTTATACACTAAGCCTTTCTTAAATAGGCGAGTAAATAACCACTGTTCCCAACGGTAATATTGCGGTGTACATGTTGCTAATTCACGATCCCAATCATAGCCTAAACCCAAGCGTTTTAATTGGTCACGCATATAATCAATATTGTCATATGTCCATGCAGCAGGTGGGACTTTATTTTTAATCGCAGCATTTTCAGCCGGCAAACCAAAGGCATCCCAACCCATAGGTTGTAATACATTTTTACCCTGCATACGCTGATAACGAGAAATCACATCACCAATTGTATAATTACGCACATGGCCCATATGCAACTGACCACTAGGATATGGAAACATCGCTAAACAGTAGTATTTTTCTCTAGTGGAGTCTTCCACCGCTCGGAATGTTTTCTTCTCTTCCCACAATTGCTGTGCAGAAGCTTCTATCTCGGCTGGGTTATATTCTTGTTGCATGGATATCTTTGAAAATGAACTTAAAGTGTATAAGGATACCGTACCCTGCACACCGCTAAAAGAAAATGAATAAATAAAATTGCAACTATGGCATTATTATTCAGGTCAATATAACGTCTCTCTTAAAAACAACTAATAAGAACAATAATTATGCGCCTAATCTTCATCCTTTTAGCCTTATCCACTCTCGCTAGCTGTGCCAACCGAATTTACGGAGTGCCAGAAGAACAATGGGCAACACTCTCATCTTCTGAACGTGAACAAACGATAGCGCATCATCAAGAAATGGAAGTTTTACGCGAACAACGCCGTATCGAAGAAGCTAAGGTTGCTGCAGAACAAGAAAAGCAATACCTCTTAGAAATGGAAGCTCGCCAAGATCATGTAGATCAAATCTATGCACAAGAACCTAATATTCAAGGCGACTTATTACGTGTAACTATCCGTAGTGGAGAGCTTTATATCCATGGTCAACACCGTCAATATCGTCCAGTCTCATTTCGCATTGCAGATGGTGAGCAAAAAATAATCACCTTCCAGCACTCACAAAAACGTCACTACCAAATTGATGTACCTGTTGAATATTACAACGGGGTTTTATCATTTGATTATGAACAAGGTAATCGTTATGACTACCGCTATGATCTTGCTTATGAACCTACATGGCGACATGGTAAGTATTACCAAAATATAACACTCCATAAACACTCACATTCGCAAGCAAGAAATATCGAAATTATTATCGAGACAGCCTCACAACACCATAGATATGATTAGATAAATGCTGGGAAGGCTATATACCGGTAATCATTCAAGCTGTAAAAAAAACAGTACGAGTCTGTCATCCCCGTGAAAACGGGGAGCCAACGATAGTCGCCATTGTCACTGCCCATGGATTCCCATTTTCATGGGAATGACCGAGTGAGAAACATGCACCTTCATTTATCATGGCTTACAGTTCCCGTCATTCTCGAATGCTCTTATCGAGAATCTATTGTATTAAGCAGATCCCAGCTAGAAGCATGCTGGGATGACAAAATAAAAAAACTTCATCTTGAATGATTACGGGTATAAATAATTCTATCCCCTAATGTCGGCCTTATTTATTTTCTCTCTTATGCTGGTTCAACAACGGCATCATAATAGGTGCTTGAACAAATAAGGTGAAAAGAACAACACCAAAGGCGATAGATTGCACTGTCCACCAATAATCCAACTCAAAAGGCAGTGATAATGCTAGGGCTAATGTTACCGCTCCACGTAAACCACCCACAAACATAAGTCGTTGTTCACCCAGTGTTATACGTTCGAAATTAGGGATAAATGAGAGTGTTCTAGCTCCACCAAAAACTCCAATCGCACGAGCGATTAATACTGCCACAATTCCAATTAACATTGCTAACCAATTATCGGTAAACATGCCTAAGGTAATGGTCACGCCCATTAATAAGAACATTAATGACTCTGCTACATAGACGTTAAATGTCCAAAAGTCATCCACAAAGCTACTTTTCTCATGATCTTGGAAATCATGATGTATCACTCGGCCTAATATCATTCCTGCCACCAAAACAGACATCACACCTGATACATTTAACCATTGTTGTGCCACTAG
>WTAY01000229.1 GCA_013139345.1 Methylophaga sp.
AACTCGGTCGCCGTATGACGGTGACAGTTGAAGATGCCAATATCGAACAAGCAGTACAAGAACGATTGAAAGCGATTCAACCAACAGTGAAAATGTCAGGCTTCCGTCCTGGTAAAGTGCCAATGAAGATGGTTGCACAGTCACACAGTGGTGCGGCTCGTCGTGATGTTATTGATGCACTTGTTCAAAGCAGTATGCAAGAAGCATTCACTCAAGAAGAAATTAATCCAGCAAGTCCTCCTCATATTGAAACAATGAATGAAGAAGAGAACTCTCTTGTTTACGCCATGGTTTACGATGTATTCCCAGATGTAAAAGAAGTTAATCTGAAAGGCATTAGTCTCGAAAAGGCGACAGCTGAAGTTCAAGATGAAGATGTTGACACAATGTTAGAAACATTACGTCAACAACGCATGACTTGGGAACCGTTAAAACGCGCAGCTAAAGAAGAAGATGGCGTGACTATCGACTTCGTAGGCAGCGTTGATGGTGAAGAGTTTGATGGCGGTAAAGGAACTGATGTATTAGTTGTTATTGGTGACGGCAACATGTTGCCAGAGTTTGAAAATCAACTTATTGGCAAGAAAGTCGGTCAAGAAACAACAATTACAATGACATTCCCTGCTGATTATCGTGCTGAACACCTTCAAGGTAAAGATGCTACTTTCGCAGTAACTGTTAAATCTGTTGCTAAGAAGAAGTTACCAAAATTAGATAAAGCATTTGCAGAATTATGTGGTGTTGATGGCGGCCTTGCTGCTTTGAAAAAAGAAGTGCGTGGCAATATGACACGTGAGTTAGAAACAACATTAAAAGCTCAAAATAAACGTAAAGTTATGTCTAGCTTGACTGACAACAATGACGTTGCTTTGCCTGAAGGGCCGGTTCAACGTGAAGCTGAGTTCCTTATGGAGCAAGCTAAAACGAACCTAAAAAACCAAGGTGTTAATGTTGAAGGCATTCCTTTCGATATTGAAAACTTCAAAGATAATGCAAAACAACGCGTTTCTCTTAGCTTATTAATCGGTAAAATAATTTCTGATAATGGAATTACAGCTGAAGAAGATAAAGTTAAATCTGTCATCGATGGTATTGCTGAAAGCTACGAAGATCCTGAAGATGTTGTTAAGTTCTACATGAATGACCAGCAAAAACTATCTGAAATTCAAATGATGGTTGTTGAAGATGCGGTTGTAGAGTGGATCTACGATAATGTTAAAGTAGAAGAAACATCATCAACATTTAGTGAAGTAATGAATGCCGCGCAAGCAGCATAAGTTCAAAGCTAATTGAATTTATAGCCCGCATTCATTGGATTGAGTGCGGGCTATTTTGTTTTACGAGCAGTAATATTTCTATATAATCTACATTGTAGAAACTTTTATCTTTTATTGAGAAATACATGACTAATAATATCTTCACACCTGAAGCATCTATTACTAACGCACTTGTCCCAATGGTGATTGAACAAACACCTCGTGGTGAACGTTCTTATGATATTTATTCTCGCTTATTAAAAGAGCGCGTGATCTTCTTAGTAGGGCAGGTTGAAGATCATATGGCTAATCTAGTAGTTGCTCAAATGTTATTTCTCGAATCAGAAAACCCTGATAAAGATATTCATTTGTATATCAACTCACCGGGTGGTTCTGTAACTGCAGGTATGGCCATTTATGATACGATGCAATTTATTAAACCAGATGTAAGTACTTTGTGTATTGGTCAAGCAGCAAGTATGGGGTCATTGTTACTGACTGCAGGTGCAGAAGGTAAGCGCCATTGCTTACCTAATTCACGCGTTATGATTCATCAGCCTTTAGGTGGGTTCCAAGGTCAAGCTTCAGACTTTGATATACATGCTCAAGAAATTTTATCTATTCGTGATAGATTGAATGGGATTTTATCGAAACATACAGGTAAAAATATTAAAACAATCCGTAAAGATACTGATCGTGATAACTTCATGAGTGGTCAAGAGGCGATGGATTATGGTTTAATTGACTCAGTATTAGAAAAACGCCCTACAGAAAAAGTATAAAGTACCGATACAAAGATTGATTGCCAGGAATATTTGAGAATGAGTGACGATAAAAATAACGACGACGATAAACTACTTTACTGCTCTTTTTGCGGTAAAAGCCAACATGAGGTTAAGAAACTCATTGCTGGACCATCTGTCTTCGTTTGTGACGAATGTGTTGACCTGTGTAACGATATTATTCGTGAAGAGTTACAAGAAGTTATCTCAGGTGACCAATCTGAAGCTGACTTACCAACACCTCATGAAATAAACGATGCCTTAAATAACTATGTTATTGGTCAAGAACGTGCCAAACGTGTTTTATCCGTTGCCGTTTACAACCACTACAAGCGCTTACGTTTTGGTAAGAAGAAAGATGACGTAGAGCTAACAAAAAGTAACATCTTACTTATCGGACCAACAGGTAGTGGTAAAACACTCTTGGCTGAAACATTAGCTAGACAGCTAAATGTACCATTCACTATGGCTGATGCAACAACATTGACTGAAGCAGGTTATGTTGGTGAAGATGTCGAAAACATCATTACAAAGCTATTATTAAAATGTGACTATGATGTAGAAAAAGCTGAAACAGGTATCGTTTACATTGATGAGATAGACAAGATTTCTCGTAAATCTGATAATCCATCCATTACACGTGATGTTTCAGGTGAAGGTGTTCAACAAGCGCTGTTAAAGCTAATTGAAGGTACAGTCGCATCAATTCCACCTCAAGGTGGTCGTAAGCATCCACAACAAGAATTTTTACAAGTTGATACAAGTAAGATTTTATTTATTTGTGGTGGTGCATTTGCTGGCCTAGATAAAGTTATCAATAACCGCTCACACAAAGGTGGTATCGGTTTCTCTGCAGAAGTGAAAAGTGTTGATGAGGACAAAATTGTAAGTGACGTGCTAAAAACAGTTGAGCCTGAAGATTTGATTCAGTATGGTTTAATTCCTGAATTCGTTGGTCGTTTACCTGTTGTTGCAACCTTAAACGAACTTGACGAAGATACACTTGTTCAAATATTAACAGAACCTAAAAACTCATTAACTAAGCAATATCATAAAATGTTTGAGATGGAAGGTGTTGATATTGAATTTAGAGATGATGCGCTTCATGCTATCGCCCATAAAGCGATGGAAAGAAAAACAGGTGCTCGTGGTCTCCGCTCAATAATTGAAAATGTATTATTAGATACAATGTTTGATTTACCATCTAGTGACAATATAACGAAAGTTGTTATTGATGAGAATGTTATCAGCGGTGAGAACTCTCCAATCCTTGTATACCAAGAATCTGGTGCAGATCGTGTCAGTGGTGAAGCAAGCTAAATCATTAGCTATTTTTGCTTTAATTAGCACTATCCTTCGTCTATAAGTTATCTATAAATTTTAAGTGTCTAAATAATTAGACACTTGAATTTTATGTTTGCTCCCCCATATTGAATAGTCATAATATTCACTATTTGCAGTGGTTCATCACTGTAAGCGTAAGAGGCCTACCTAAATGGAAAATGAAATCGAAACATCATCCCCAGAAAACACACTGACATTAGTGCCGGTATTACCTCTCCGAGATGTTGTTGTCTATCCATATATGGTTATTCCATTATTTGTTGGTCGTGAAAAATCAATCAAAGCACTTGAAGTTGCGAGTGATGAAAACCAACAAATACTTTTAGTTGCACAGAAAGATTCAAATGATGATGACCCTGCATCTGATACTTTATTTGAAACCGGTACTCTAGCTAATATCTTACAGTTATTAAAATTACCTGATGGGACTTTAAAAGTCTTAGTTGAAGGGGTCAACCGTGCAAAAGTTGCTTACTTTGATAATTCTGAAGCTTATTTTAAAGCGGAAGTAACCTCTTTTGTTAATGACGATCCTGAAGAGCGTGAAGCTGATGTATTAATGCGCTCATTATTAAGTCAATTTGAGCAATACGTTAAATTAAATAAAAAGATCCCGCCCGAAGTTATCTCATCATTATCGAGTATTGAT
>WTAY01000228.1 GCA_013139345.1 Methylophaga sp.
TCCTTTAGCTATTACTAATTTAGATCCAATTCTCGACCTTATTTATAATCCAGATATTACCGTAGTTTTTCATGCGGCCCGTCAAGATCTTGAGTTGCTTTATATGATTCGTGGCAGCCTGCCCTCTCATGTATTTGATACTCAAATTGCCGCTACAATTCTAGGCTATGGTGACCAAATCGGCTACGGGAACTTGGTTAAACAGTGTATTAATGTTGATTTAGATAAAGCACATTCACGAACAGACTGGACTAAGCGCCCTCTCGATCCAGCTCAAATTGAGTATGCTGCTGATGATGTACGTTATTTACGAGATGTTTATAAACTATTAACCAAACAACTTACGGATAAAAATCGTACCCATTGGTTAGATGAAGATTTTGCCATACTCACCAGTACAGACACCTATAAATCTGACCCAGATAATATTTGGCGCAAAGTGAAAGGTTTTGGTCGTTTAAAAGGCTTACAACTCGCTATTTTACAAAGACTTGCCGCTTGGCGTGAACAGCGAGCAATCAAATCAAACCGCCCTCGTCGCTGGATAGTAAAAGATGATATCTTGCTCGATCTTGCTAAATTAGGCCCTGAGTCTATTGATAAATTCAGCATGATTCGAGGTTTAGAAGCGAATACGATTAGCCGTCATGGTGATGCATTATTAGCAGAAATCAAACAAGCCAAAACACTCGATAAAGAACAATGGCCAGTGCTGAAAAAAACCAAGCCGCTATCACAACAACAAAATGCCATTGTTGATGCATTAATGGCCTTAGTCAGAAAATTTTGTGATGAACAATCAATTGCACCTGTTGCAGTTTGCTCTCGTAAAGAGATTGAACGTATGGTCTCAGGTGAAACAGACTTGCCAATTTTACAAGGCTGGCGTAATGAAATTGTCGGTCATCACCTAAAAGACTTTCTTGATGGCAAACTCTCCATCACTACAGATACATTACAGTTAACTACAAAAGGATAACGCTATGTCAGCTTTAATTTGTGGCTCATTTGCCTACGACACCATTATGGTTTTTCCAGACCA
The DNA here is from genome assembly GCA_013139345.1 of Methylophaga sp. GTDB lineage: Bacteria > Pseudomonadota > Gammaproteobacteria > Nitrosococcales > Methylophagaceae. Next base: position 1,043 of record WTAY01000228.1, read on the forward strand.
ATTCAAAAATCACATCTTGCCTGACAAAGTACATATGCTGAATGTGGCATTCTTAGTACCAGAACTACGCCGTGAATTTGGTGGCTGTGCTGGTAATATTGCCTACAACCTAAAATTATTAGGCGATGATCCAATCCCAATGGGTACCGTAGGTAGTGATTTTGCCAGCTATGCAACTTGGATGGACAAACATCAAATTAATCGTCGTCATGTGCACGTAAAACAAGGCAGCTACACAGCTCAAGCATTTATCACTACTGATATGGATGATAACCAAATCACTGCTTTCCACCCCGGTGCGATGAACCTATCCCACGAAACACAAATCAAAGAAGCGAAAGACATTAATATCGCGATTGTTGCCCCTGATGGTCGTGACGGCATGATTCAACATGCCCAACAACTGCATGAAGCAGGCATTCCATTTATCTTTGATCCAGGTCAAGGTTTACCTATGTTTGATGGCAGTGACTTGTTAAACTTTGCCAAGCAAGCAGCCTACATTGCATTAAATGACTATGAAGCTCAATTATTTGAAGATCGTACCGGTTTATCGCCTGCTGAGATTGCTGAACATGTTGAAGCTTTAATTATCACTCGTGGTGCTGAAGGCTCTCATATCTATACTGGTGGAAAACGAATCGATATCCCCTGTGCAAAAGCAGAAAAACTAGCTGATCCAACAGGCTGTGGTGATTCTTATCGTGCCGGTATTATTCACGGTATTATGCATGGTAAAGATTGGGAAACTACAGGACGCATTGCTTCTCTTTTAGGTGCGATTAAAATTGAGCAGCATGGTACGCAGAATCATTCGTTTACTATGGATGAGTTTGCTGAACGATTTGAATTGAGTTTTGGGCGAGCATTGTAGGAAAGCTTAGACATTTATCCCCTGTAACATCTGTGATTTAGGTGTTGCAGGGATACTTTATATTGTTAATAAGGAAGTTAACGATCTTAATCAGCAGATTACTCAATTAAAAGTAAAGGATATACATGAAAGATAAAGATAAAGATAACCTAATTGTAACCAAAGAAAACAGCTGCACCTTGTGGATATTAGACTTCATTAAGAACTCATCTAACCGAAATATTTGGAGAATCTCTATCGGTTTTGTTTTAGCACATTTTTTTCTATCAATTCTATTTCTTAACTCCAATATATTTTCAGCTTCAGGTGGTGTTATAACAATTCTTGGGCTTCTCATCTTCGTCGGTATTTCAACCCCTATAACACTAGGTGAAATACAAAAATCGATTAATTCTCAAACTCCAATGCCACAAATAAAAGACAATAATGGTCCAGAAGTCATACAACGCATTGCAAAAACTGTTGACGAAGTGCTTCACTCACGAGAAAAGCAGGTTTTGGGACTATCTGTGACTATATTTGGAACCTTAGTATGGGCTTATGGCTGGGTTATTGAACTTTTACCGTTATTTTCACATCAAGTAAATGGTTACTCTTAAACCTACAAATCGCTGCCGCGGGGCATTCATTTCTTTTGTTTGCCCAAAAGAAACGAACCAAAGAAAAAGGCACCCGGCATTATTGCACTTCCTTAAAAACACACCTATTTCACTGAGCAGGTAAAAACTCGCTACGCTCAAACACTTACCTGCTTTAACCGTGAAATAAATGTATTTTTAAGGGCAATAAGAACGGGAGCTAATGCCAGCTATGCCCCTAAGATTCTTAGCCTCCTCTGATAATACCCTTTTTACCCCATCATATCGCCGCCAAAAGCCAAGTTAATTTGTGGGTTAAGTGGTCGAGTGTTTGAGCGTAGCGAGTTTTCGACCACGCCACAAATGAAGTTGGCTTTTGGAAATTAGGCTATATTGGGTGCCCTTTTTTGGTTCGTTTTTTGGGCACGCAAAAAATGAACGCCCAGCGGCGAGCATCAAGCCTTTAATAAAAAACCAAACTAAAAACCTCCAACATTATCTTTAAATAAATATAGAAATCGATACCTAATCTATAAAAGTACCGTTGATTTAATAAAGCGCGTCATCCCCGTGAAAACGGGGATCCAACGATAGCGACTACTTTCACTGCCCATGGATTCCCATTTTCATGGGAATGACGAAATGAGAAACATGGTATTAAAGGCATTAATCTTAGGTCGCCTTCCCCATCATATCGCCGCCAAAAGCCAAGTTAATTTGTGGGTTAAGTGGTCGAGTGTCTGAGCGTAGCGAGTTTTCGACCACGCCACAAATGAAGTTGGCTTTTGGAAATCAGGCGATATTGGGTGCCCTTGTTTGGTTCGTTTTTTGGGTACGCAAAAAATGAACGCCCAGCGGCGAGCATCAAGCCTTTAATAAAAAACCAAACTAAAAGCCTCCAGCACTCTCTTTTAATCAGAAGAGAAACTTATACCCCTTATCATTCAAGATGCAGTTTTTTATCTTGTCATCCCAGCATGTTTTTAGCTGGGATCTGTTTTAAACAGTAGATTCTCGATAAGAACACTCGAGAATGACATTTCTTTATAATCACAGTTCTAAAGGAAACCCAAGTTGAATAAAAGGGACTGAACTGTGCCATTAAAAATAGGCGCATTGCTAGCTGAATTTTTCACTTTTAGAACAATCGGTTCAATTTCATCACGCTTTTAAATCTCGATAGAAATTCTCATGTGTACCTTGCTCAATAAAAGTTAAAATTATTTTTTCCTCAATATAACTATAAGCAAGTAAATATAACTGTGCATTGTGCTTGTATTTAAATACTTGAATACCTGCTAAATCACCCACCTTTAAATCACCAATACTAGGGTTATTAATAACTTCCTTTACGGCTTTATCAAGTGCGAGCTTTTCAGACGGGTGCATTTTTTTCACGCGCCGCTTAAAACTATTTGTTTGCTGGATTATCAATTGAACTCATACTCAGAGACATCGCCAGCCTTAATTTCTTCTATGCCAACCAGAATACCTTTTACAAACCCTAATGGCAGATCGGGGTTTTCATCTGCTATCTTTCCTATCCTTGCCCAATATTCAATTTGTTTTGGTGTGCTTCTGTGTTGTGCCTTGCCATTCAGCGCAGCATCATCGACAAGTTCATCTGATAATTTAATTGCTGTTGCCATAATAAAATTCCTTTAAATATAATCTATATAACTACCATACATTAAAGGTATCTTATTGCAACCTTTGATTGACTATTGAAACCTAGACATTCATCCATTATCTAAAGAAAAATCCAACTGTTGCCCTTCCTCATCTGAATCCCGAATAAACCCTCCAGCCGTAATCCCAACCAAACGAACAGCCTGCTTGCCAGCCTCAGTACGAGACAATAACTCCGACAACAAACCCTTAACGACAGAAACACCCAACACATCAGTATGAGTTATCGATCGAGTAACCTGCTGAAAGTTAGCATACTTAACTTTCACCGTAAGTGTTTTAGCTTCTAACTGAAGCGCTTCCAGTCGTTCAAACACGATATCAGCAAGTGATTCTAGCTGACGAAGTAGTTCAGTAACATCCATCATATCTTTAGAAAAAGTGGTTTCTTTACCCAATGATTTTCGTATACGAGTACTTCGTACAGGACGCTCGTCGATACCTCGTGAGATGGTGTAATAATACTGTCCCGACTTACCAAAATGTGTCGTTAAGTCATGTTCTTTCCATTGACGTAAATCTAGCCCTGTTTTGATACCTAACTTATTCATCTTGGCTTCGGTGGCAGGCCCAATACCATGAAACTTGCCAATCGCTAAGTCAGCAACAAAGTCTGCACCCTGCTCTGGCTTAATCACATATAGGCCATCAGGCTTGTCCATATCTGATGCAACCTTGGCTAGAAATTTATTATAAGAAACACCTGCGGATGCAACCAGATTAGTTGCTTCTAAAATATCTTTTTTAATCGCTTGGGCTATACGTGTTGCAGAGCCATCAAAATCTGCAGTGTAGGTGACATCTAAATAGGCTTCATCGAGCGATAGTGGTTCGACTTCTGAGGCATAGCGCCAGAATATTTCACGTATTTTTTCTGATACGTCACGATAGGCTTCAAATCGTGGGGGAACAAAAATAGCCTGAGGACATAAACGATAAGCTCGTGAACACGGCATGGCAGAATGAATACCGAATTTCCGTGCCTCATAGCTGCAGGCGGCAACAACGCCTCGGCTATTAGGTTGTCCACCAACAATAAGTGGTTTTCCTTTATATTCGGGCGTATCTCGTTGTTCTACAGAGGCAAAAAATGCATCCATATCAACATGGATTATTTTTCTTTGTTGAGCCATGAAATAGAGCTGTTAACTTACCAACTAATCGTTGGAAATACGTGATAAAGCCATTGCACACACACTAATGCAAAAATACCAGCAATCACATCATCAACCATAATGCCAAGTCCACCATGAATAGCCTTGTCGGCAAGGTTGATCGGCCATGGTTTTAAAATATCGAAAAAGCGGAAAAAGACAAAGCCTAATACTAACCATTCCCAACCAGCCGGTGCAGCAATCATAGTAATTAAATAGCCAACTATCTCATCCCAAACTACGGCTGAAGGATCATCTTTACCCAACCATTCTGCTGATTTCTGACAAATCCAAACACCGGCAATAAAAGCAATAATGACCAAAGCCAAATAGATCGCCAACGGTAAGTCTTTCATCAATAAATAAATAGGAACAGCTGCTAAAGTACCAAATGTACCCGGTGCTTTAGGCGCTAGGCCAGAACCGAAACCTAAGCCTAGAAAGCAGGCTGGGCGTTTTAAAAGTTCACTGAATGTAATGTCATTACTTGAAGTGGTCATAGCCAGTTTCTGCTCCTGTTAGGTCGATCAATTCATCATTTTCATTGAGACAGTAAAGTCCATCATCATCGGTAATGATTCCGATTTGAGTACATAGTCCCTGAAACTGTTGTTCCATTTCTGCAACATAGTGTGGAGGAACGGTAAAACATAATTCATAATCATCACCAGATTGAAGTGCAAATTGCTCTACCTCTTTTCTAGCTATTTTTGCCATGGAAGATGATAAAGGTAACTTACTCAAGTCAAGCCTCGCTCCCACCTTACTTTTAGCAAGTATATGACCTAAATCAGCTAATAAACCATCGGAAATATCTATTGCAGATGTGGCGAAATCAACTAAACCTTGCCCAATGTTATTACGTGGTGTTGGTTGTTCTAAACGCTGTTGGAAAAAGGCATTATCTGCATCACTTAAACTGTCGTCAGCCCACTGATTTAGCTTTTGCTGTAATGCCACACCCGCATCACCCAGTGTGCCGGTGACATAAATCATATCACCGAGTTTGGCACCATTGCGGCGTAGTGCTTTTTCAGCTTTAACAAAGCCGTGTACTTGAATACTGATCGTTAAGGGACCGCGCGTGGTATCACCACCCACCAAATGAATATTATGTTGTTGTGCCAGCTTAGCCAAGCCCTGAGAGAAGCCTTGTAACCACAATTCATTAACATCAGGTAAGCTTAGCGCCAATGTAAACCAAGCAGGTGTGGCACCCATTGCGGCTAAATCACTCAGACCAACAGCTAAGCTTTTATGACCTAAGGTTTCAGGAGAAACATCTGCAAAGAAATGGACACCTTCAACTAAGGTATCAATTGAAACAGCAATAACATGATCGGCAGGGCATTGTAATAAAGCACAGTCATCACCGATACCTAACAATACATCATCACGGGGCGATGTTAACCGCTCAAAGTAACGTTGAATTAAAGAAAATTCAGACTGTTCAGACATTTACAAACTCAGTAAAAGTTTATTATTTACGACGTGCCTTTGATGCTTTGTATTCAACTTCACGTAATTTAGAGCCCATTTTGTCCAATACGCCATTGACATATTTATGGCCTTTTTCACCACCAAATGATTTGGCTAATTCAACAGCTTCATTAAGTACAACACGGTATGGTACTTCTGGGCGGTGCATAAACTCATACACAGCCAATCTTAAAACAGAGCTTTCTACAGGATCGATTTCTGATAAATTACGATCAACGGCAAATGCTAATTCTGCATCTAATGTATCAATCTCTTTAGAAACACCCTCAACTAAGATAGTGAAATATTTCTTATCCATCTTTTCGGAGTTTTCAGCAGTAACAAAATCAAGCTCATCTTTAGCTAATTTTTGACCGTTAACTAGTGCCTGATAAAGTGCTTGAACAGCTGCTGCACGTGAATGTGAACGAGGTAAAACCTTTGCCATTTATTTAGTGCTCTCAATTTGACGAAGTACATTCACCATTTCAATGGTGCCCATGGCTGCTTCAGCGCCTTTATTGCCTGCTTTTGTACCAGCACGTTCAATCGCTTGCTCGATAGTATCAACAGTCAATACGCCAAATGAAACAGGAATATCAAGTTGTA
>WTAY01000241.1 GCA_013139345.1 Methylophaga sp.
CGTGACAGTGTATTGACATCATCAACAGCAATAGATAGCGTACTATCAACTTGTTGGTCAAAGCCTGATAACTGTTGATCTAATGTATTAAAACGATTAGCTAAAAGATCACCTTCCGTCAGCATAACCTGTCTTGCAGCAACGGAGGTCGGATCATTAGCCACTTCATGCACGGCATTAAAGAAAGATTCCATACCACTATTCAAGCCTAGCTGTGGCGAACCTAATAAATCATCGACCTGACTAGCAAACTTCAAAAAAGTGTCTTGTTGTGATTCTTGAGAGGTATATGTTCTGACTTGAGTGGCGAGAAAATTATCAAAGATACGTTCAACGCTACCAATGGTGACACCCGAGCCAATATAATGCGTGCCTTGGAAATTGGCAGGATAAGTCACTTGATCAACACGCTGACGGTTGTATCCATCAGTATTAACATTACTGATATTGTGACTTGTTGTACCCAGTGCACCCTGTGAGGTGATTAGTGCTGATACGCCAGTATTTAACATGCTCATATTAAAGCCCTCTACCCGTCAAGTTTTCGACGATATTCATGAATGCTTCAACTGTTGCGAGAACTGTGCCACTGTTGAACTATTCATAATTCGTTTAATCTTGTCCGCATAGGCTGGGTCAGTTGCATACCCCGCCTTATGTAAGCCTTCAATGAATTTTTCAGGGTTATCAACGTGCTTTAATGCATCTTGATAACGTGGTTGTGTTTGTAGAAAATCAACATAATCATTGAAGCTATCTTGATATGATTCATACGTTCTAAAGTGTGCCTGCTCTTTGACAGCGACTCCATCACGATATTCAACCGTACCCGTGACAGTACGCTCCCCTTGCCAACGGCTATCTGCTTTAATATTAAACAAGCTATGACTTGAACTACCATCTGCATTTTTAATCACATGCTGGCCCCAGCCCGTTTCTAGTGCAGCTTGAGATAGAATCGCTTCAGCGGTGATGCCTATTTTATCTGCGGCTTGTTTTGCCAACGGTAATAGTTGCTGCACAAAGCTTTCTGGGGAATCAAAGGTCAATTCATTAGAGATAGCCACCGGTTGAACAGAGGCTATGGGTTTGGCCTGAATAATTTGCTGCAATAAAGCAGGGTTTTCCATTGGCTGTAACGTCGGCCTAACGGTCACGGTGTGCATATTGCCACTATGCGTATCATCACTGGGAGTAGGCTTACTGTCAGGCTCACCACCTAATTGACGCACAATAATATCTTTTAGACCTAGTAGACCTTTGGCTGACATATCTATTGCCAGCTGTTGATCGGACATATCTCGATACATATTACTTTGTTCACTATCAAACAAACCTTCTGCCAAACTCGAACTGGCATCGCGCATACTTTTTAACATCATGCCAACGAATATAGACTCAAACTGACCAGCAACCTGCTCTAAGGTTTCTTGATCGTTTTGATCTGTATTTGCCGAACGGCGAAGCTCTGCTAAGCCTTTAAAATCGACCGAGGTTTGTGCGATATGAGTATTAAGTGCCATGACTTAGATAATCACTAACTCAGCACGTAAGGCACCGGCTTGTTTCAATGCTTCTAAGATCGCAACAAGATCACCAGGTGCAGCCCCAACCTGATTAACTGCTCGTACAATCTCATCTAGCGATACCCCAGGATTAAATACAAACATTCGGCTATCTTCCTCTGTTATTTCTACATCAAAGTTTGGTGTAATAACCGTTTCACCATTACTAAAGGCATTAGGCTGGCTAACCTCTGAATTTGCAGTGATTGTCACTGATAAATTGCCGTGTGTAACGGCAGCAGGTGATACGCGAACATGCTGGCCAATAACAATCGTACCAGTACGCGAATTCACTACAATTTTAGCCGCAGCCTCGCCCGGTTTTAATTGCAAGTTTTCTACTAATGATAAGAAAGGAACACGTTGACTCGGATCACGAGGTGCATTCACTTTAATAGAAGCTGCATCCATAGACCGTGCAGTTCCTTTACCTAAGGTATGATTGATCGAATCTGTTAAGCGACTTGCTGTTGTAAAATCAGCCTGATGTAAATTAAGAATAATATGATCGCCCACATTGAAGGCATTTTGAACGGTACGCTCAACCGTTGCCCCATTTGGAATGCGTCCAGCACTTGGGATGTTGACGGTCACACGCGACCCATCACCCGCTTCAGCACCAAAACCACCAACAACCATATTACCTTGTGCCATTGCATATATCTGACCATCGGCACCTTTAAGTGGTGTCATAATCAAACTACCACCACGCAGGCTTTTTGCATCACCTAGTGATGACACGGTGACATCGATTGTTTGTCCGGGTTTTGAAAAAGGGGTTAAGTCTGCATGTACTGCAACTGCAGCCACATTTTTACTTTTTGGATCCGTTCCAGGTGGTAATGTCACACCCATTTCACGCAACATGCTTCGTAAACTTTGACCGGTAAATTTTGTTTTATCACCCGTACCATTTAAACCCACAACCAAACCATAACCGACAAGTTGGTTATTTCGAACGCCTGCAATAGAGGCGAGATCTTTAATTCGTTCAGCATAACTAAATGTTGAAAAGGCTAATAGAATCGTCGCCACTAATAGTGTTTTAATATTCATTAAAATCCCCTTCTAAAACGGCATTAATGCACTAATGAAGAACTTACCCAACCAGCCCATTACATTGGCATCATTGGTCGGACCATCACCAACATAAGATATTTGGGCATCAGCAATTCGTTTCGATGAAATCGTATTATCTGCATCAATATCACGAGGGCTAATCATTCCCGATATTCGAAGATATTCATTACCCTGATTAATAGTCATCACCTTTTCACCGCGAATAATCATATTGCCATTCGGTAATAATTCCACCACTGACACACTAATATCACCACTCAACTTATTACTAAGATCACTATCACCCGTACCACTAAAGCTATGAGTTGAACCTAAACTGAAAGAGAGGTCATTACTTTTATTATTGGCTAACGGTAAAAATCCAGGCGTATCAAATTCAATAGCAGAACCTAGAATTGTCGGGCTTGTGATGCTATTGCTGTTTGTTTTATCTACTGTTGTTTCAGATTCTTTTTCAGCTGAAGTGACTTCTTCTAACTTCACTGTCAAAATATCGCCAACACGTCGTGCGCGATAGTCTTCAAAAAAAGAGACATTAGATCCCGCATTAAATATGGCACCATCAGATTGTTGTTGCTGTGCGGTAGCTACTGGCCTAACAGCAGCATAAGCTGGGTCTCGTTTTGCTTGAGTCGATGTACATGCTGTGATTAAAACTAAGCATGCCAGCGTCAATAATTTGAGTGTTTGTTTCATTATATTCTCCAAATACCGAGTGTTATTTGGGTTGATGCACGGTTTGTGCCAGATTGTTTTTAGCTATCCCTCATCCCAACCTTCTCCCGCTGGGAGAAGGGGTAAACTCCCTCTCCTGCTGGAGAGGGCTAGGGTGAGGAGGTAAAAACTAGGCTATTCTCTACTTAACGATGCCTTAACCATTAAAGATTCTGAGCAGCATATTGCAGCATTTGATCTGCTGTAGAAATGGCTTTTGAATTCATCTCATATGCACGTTGTGTTTCAATCATATTAATAAGTTCGGTTACAACATTTACATTTGATGTTTCAAGTGCACCAGAAACAATACTTCCTATTCCTGTTAAACCTGGTGTGCCCGTCACCACGCCACCACTTGCACTGGTTTCTTTATATAAATTCTCACCCACGGCTTGTAAACCCGTTGGATTAACAAAGTCAGCTAACTGAATATTACCGACAACTGTGGGGGATATCTGATTTGGCTGCAATACACTGACCGCACCATCACTACCAATCGTGACTGACAACGCATCAGCAGGAATAGTAATCGCAGGTTCTAAGGTGTAGCCATTCGACATTACCATTTGGCCCGTACCATCAATTTGGATGGTGCCATCACGGGTATAAGAGAGGCTACCATCAGGCATTAATATCTGGAAAAAACCTCGGCCTTGAATGGCCATATCCATTGCATTACCCGTTTGCACAATATTACCTTGTGTATGCATTTTTTCTGTTGCAACAGCACGTACACCGGTACCCACTTGTAAGCCTGATGGTAATTGTGTGTTACCAGAAGACTGTGCACCCGGCTGGCGAATAGTTTGATAAAGCATATCTTCAAATACTAACCGGTCTTGCTTAAACCCTGTTGTATTCGCATTTGCTAAGTTGTTTGAAATAACAGACATGCGTTGCTGTTGAGCATCGAGTCCTGTTTTGGCAATCATTAACGACTGGTCCATGACTTACCTCCTACATTATTTTGACGCAGTATTGCGTTGTTATTAATTAAATTGCAACAAACGTGCCGATGCCGCACCGTTATCATCAGCGGCCTTCATCATCTTGACTTGCATCTCATATTGTCGCTGTAATTCAATCATACTTACGAGTGCACCGACGGTGTTCACATTACTGCTTTCTACCGTGCCTGATGCGACTTTTACGGTTGCATCTAATGGTGCTTCACTCCCATCTCGCATTCGTATTAAACCATCTGTATCTTTAAACACATCTTTATGTTCTGGCTTAACTAATTTAATACGATCAAGTATTGCTAACTCATTATTACCAGCACCAACAGGGCGGATAGATACCGTTCCATCAATACCAATTTCAATTGATTGTGCAGGGGGGATCGCTATTGGACCACCTTCACCCATCACGATTAAACCTGTTCCTGTTACTAACTGACCTGATGCCGTCACTTGCAAATCGCCTGAACGGGTATACCCTTCTCGACCATCTTTGCCTTGAACAGCAATAAAGCCTTCACCCTGAATAGAAATATCTAAATCACGGCCTGTTGTTTGTATAGCGCCTTGCTGATAATCCGTTGCCGGACGTTCAGTCATTGAATACACGCGTGTTGGCAAACCTTCACCAAAAACAGGCTGGCTACGAAATTGCTCAAAATCTTGTCTAAAGCCAATGGTATTGGCATTAGCTAGATTGTTACTATTCGTCGCCTGTGCCAGCATGGTTTGCTGTGCTGCATTCATCGAAATATAAAGCATTCTATCCATAATAAAGTCCTCCTATAGCCAACTCACTTGAAGATGCAGAAAAAAGTATGTCTTTGCAAAAGCCCGTCATTCCCGCGAAAGCGGGAATCCAACGATAGTAGTTAATTTTACGACCCATGGATCCCCGCATTCGCGAGGATGACGAGACATTATTTCCTGAACCTTTAATACTCACGGGTATATTATTTCAATAAAACAAAGTTAGGAAAATTAACGTAAATTAATAATTGTTTGCGTGATTGCATTTTGAGTTTCAATTGATTTTGAGTTCGCTTGGAAGTTACGTTGTGCCGTAATTAATCCTACTAACTCTTTAGTTAAATCAATATTAGATGATTCAAGTGCACCTGACTGAATCAAGCCGAAACTACCGGTGCCTGATTCACCTGCTAATACTTCACCTGAGTTTAATGTTTCGACCCATGCTGTATTACCTACTTGTTTTAAACCTTGGGCATTAGCAAAATTAGCCATTGCAATTTTACCTAACGGTGTTGATTGACCATTGGTGTATGTTGCTCTTACAAGCCCTGTATCACTAATATCTAAACCACTTAAACGACCAGTTGGGAAGCCATCTTGGCTCAAAGAGATAACATTAAATCCTCCTGAGTTCTGGGTAGACCCTCCAAAATCAATCGTTATGCTTTGGTCTGCTGCACCACTGGTCAAGGCCGTACTACTTGCAACGGTCAAAGGTAATGTAATTGTAGCTGGGCTAGTTGATAATGCACCACCTAAAGCTGGATCAAAGTTCAAAGTAAAAGGACCAAGCGGCGAAGTAGTGTCTAGTTGTACAGGTACTGAACCTGCTGGAATAATATCTTCACCCGCAATATACACCTCAACGTCCCATTGATTTGGCGTTGCTGTTTTCTGATAATATATCGTAAAGATATGTTCATTACCTAATGAATCAAAACCTGTTACCGATGTTGAATTTGTATAACTCGTTGGATCTGTTGGATCAATTGGACCAGATAGTGACGTTGCCGTAGAAGGTAAGTTTGCAGATAAATCAATGTTTGATGTTGATTGAGGTGTGCCTGCTGAACTTGGTAATTGCAATGGCGATGTACTCGACATGCTGGTTGAAGACACCGTACCATCGGCATTAACAGGGAATGTTCTTAAAAACTGGCCCGAGCTATTAACAACATAACCATCTTTATCAATTCCAAATGCACCTGCTCGCGTATACACAATCTCGCCACTTGTTTGGGTTGGTGCTAAGGCAAAGAAGCCCTGACCACTGATCGCCAAATCTAATGAACTATCAGTAA
>WTAY01000215.1 GCA_013139345.1 Methylophaga sp.
CCATAAAGGCCATAGACATTAAACCAGCAGTAATTAATGCAATAGCTGCACCTTGGAAAGGAACAGGCACATCAGACGCTTCAATTCGTTCACGCATGGATGCGAAAATAACAAGCACTAAAGAAAAGCCAATTGCAGCACCAAAACCATATAAAGCAGACTCTAAAAAGCCATGCTGTTCTTGCACATTTAATAAGGCAACACCTAATACTGCACAGTTTGTTGTAATCAACGGTAAGAAGATGCCTAGCACTTGATAGAGCAGAGGGCTTGTTTTGTGAACAACTAATTCAGTAAATTGCACAACGACAGCAATAACAAAAATGAAACTAATCGTACGTAAAAATTCAATACCAAGAGGGGTAAGTAGATATTCGTTAATAAGATAGCTACTGATGGAGGCTAGGGTTAATACAAATGTCGTCGCTAAGCCCATACCCATCGCAGTTTCTAGTTTGCGAGAAACACCCATGAACGGACACAAGCCTAGAAATTTAACTAGGACAATGTTGTTGACCAGAATGGTGCTAATTAATATGAGGGCATAGTCTGCCATGCAATAACCTACTGTTTTAATCGGTTTTGACGAAATTGCTTAAAGAATAGCAATGGCGTTAGCTTTAATAGCTGATCAGTATAGCTTGTTTCGACTGATTTTCGTAGTGTTATATTTAAAATAATGCTTTTTAATTAAAGGCTTATATGTTTTTGTTATATAGATATTTGAACGTTTTATTTTGAACGGCGTTGACGAACGGCCTCAGCAAGTTCGCGTAATAACACATCGGTATTGTCCCAAGCCATGCAAGCATCAGTAATGCTTTGGCCATAAACTAAGGGTTTATCTGCCTCGACATTTTGGCGACCAGCAACGAGGTTACTTTCCAACATTAGCCCCATGATGCGTTTTTCACCATTGGCAATTTGCTTAGCAACATCACGACAAACAACTTCTTGCTGAATATGACTCTTGCCACTATTTGCATGACTACAATCGACCATGAATAAAGCACGCTGTCCTGTTATTCCAATTGATTCAGCTGTCTCTTGAATGCTTGCTGCATCATAATTAGGCTTCTTGCCACCACGTAAAATAACGTGACAGTCAGGGTTGCCTGTTGTTGAGAAAATAGCTGAATGTCCCGCTTTAGTTAACGACATAAAGTGATGTGGCTTTGCTGCTGACATACACGCATCAATCGCGATTTGTAAGCCACCGTCAGTCGCATTTTTAAAACCAATTGGGCAAGATAAACCGGATGCTAATTCACGGTGAGCTTGGCTTTCCGTAGTTCGAGCACCGATTGCACCCCATGAAATAAGATCTGCAATATATTGAGGACTGATTAAATCTAAGTATTCACTGCCTGTTGGAACGCCCATTTCAGCAAGATCGAGTAGTAACTGTCGGGCGAAGTGAAGCCCTTCATTAATTTTAAAACTACCATCAAGGTATGGGTCATTAATTAGACCTTTCCAACCAACAACTGAACGTGGTTTTTCAAAATATACACGCATGATGATATGTAAATCATCTTTTAATTCAGTAATGAGAGGTTTAAGACGAGTAGCATATTCACGTGCAGCATTGGGATCATGAATAGAGCAGGGGCCAACAATGACAACTAATCGGTCATCATCACCATGAACAATTTTTTGCGTCATTTGGCGTGCGTTAAACACGGTTTCTGATGCGTGACCAGTAATGGGTAATTCTTCGTGTAACTGGGCGGGAGGCAGAACTTCCTGCATGCCAGAAATACGTAAATCGTCGGTGCTGTAAAGCATGAATCTTAATACTCTTAAAAGGTTAACCCGAACAGTATAACTGTCCGGGTTAGAATAATATTATTATGAAATTATGACTTAAATTCCGTTTGTAAATAAATCAGCATTTAACCACAAGTGAACCCAAATACTAGCGGCATAGCCTAATGCTATAGCCCAGATCCATTTTAGATGAGCCATAAAGGTATAGATACCACGAGCTTGTCCCATTACGGCAACACCGGCTGCTGAACCAATCGATAGTAGTGAGCCACCGACACCTGCCGTTAGCGTTACTAATAACCATTGACCCATATCCATATTAGGCATCATAGAAAGAACTGCAAACATTACCGGGATGTTATCAATAATTGCTGACAATATACCGACTAAGATATTGGCATTGGTCGCACCTAAATCGCCATACATCAGTTGGGAACCTACTGTTAGGTAACCAATGGTACCTAAGCCACCCACACAGAGAATGATACCGTAGAAAAACATGAGTGTATCCCACTCAGCACGCTCTAATTGTTGGAAAATATTGAATGGTTTTTTATGTTCTTCAATGCCTTCAACACTTAGAGGTGTTTCGCCATCGTTAGCCAGTATTTCAGCCGTACGTTTGTCTTGCATTTTGATCATGTATCCATACAGTTTTAATATACCTAAACCCGTCATCATGCCGATTACAGGAGGTAAATGTAAGAAGTTATGAGCACATACTGCCATTGTAATTGTCATTAAGAATAAGACGACAACGACCATCGCACCTTTCTTCATTGTTGCTGTCTCATTTAGAGCTTTAGGTTGTTCATTAGAAACGGCAAAAGACATAATCACAGCAGGAATAATCCAGTTAACAACTGAAGGAATAAATAGTACAAAGAATTGTTGGAAGTCTACGACACCTTTTTGCCAAACCATTAATGTAGTGATATCACCAAATGGGCTAAATGCGCCACCCGCATTTGCTGCAACAACAATATTAATACAGGCGATAGCAACAAACTTGTGATTATCACCACCAACAGCCATAGCAACGGTTGCCATTAACAAGGCGGTCGTTAAGTTATCGGCGATAGGTGAGATAAAGAAGGCTAGAACACCTGTTAACCAGAAGATAGTACGCAGCGTAAAGCCTTGATTTACTAACCAGCTACGAAGTGCATCAAAAACGCCTCGTTCTCCCATAGTATTGATATACGTCATAGCAGCTAATAAGAATAGCAATAACTCGGCATATTCAAGTAAGTTGTGACGAATCATTATTTCAGCAGTGTGGTGGAATGCTGTATCTGCTTGACTTGCATAAATTGCTGCAATCATTGCCCATATAATACCCGCTGCAACCATGACTGGTTTTGACTTACGCATATGAATTTCTTCTTCTGCGATAACTAAGATATAGGCTAGGACAAAGATAACAATAGATGCATACCCAACCCAATGAGCCGTTAAGTCCAACATTTTTACATCACCAGATGCGAATGAAATTTGTGGAAATGCAAATAATAACAAGCTAAATATAAGCGTTGTTATTAGCGAACGCTTAGACTGCAATTGTTTCAACATAGAAATCCCTTTTTTGAAAGGTCAAATTTTAAGAACGTCAATCATACCGTGCTGTTTGTCTCTGTGGAAGATGCGAGCGTAATTTATTTCATTATAGTGTGATAAAAGCCTTTAGATGCATCCTCGACCAAATCAAAAACATGCTCAAAACCATTAGCACCACCGTAATAGGGGTCGGGAACGTCTTGTTCTTTACGCTCGTGGGCGTAATCTAAGAAAAGTGCTACTTTATGTTGATGTTCACTAGGGCTTGCGGACATAAGGATATGGTAGTTATCACTATCCATGGCAAGAATATGATCGAAATATTCAAAATCAGCAGGCGTGACTTTACGTGCCCGTATTTTAGATAAATCAACACCACGACCACGTGCTGTTTGCTGTGAACGAGAATCAGAAGGCTCGCCTATATGATAAGCATGCGTGCCAGCAGAATCGACAAGAAAGCGTTCAGAAGTTCCCATATCTTGAATGACGCTATTAAATACGCCCTCAGCCGTTGGTGAGCGACATATATTGCCCATGCAAACGAAAAGTACTTTTATCTGTCTCATGTAGTCTCTAAGTGTTTGATAAGTAATGGATCTGTATTTTAGCAGTCCTAGTCAGTTTTCACAAATCCCAACCCGATTGGTACACAGATTGGTACACAAGTTGTATAATCAAAAGCGGCTAGTGCGACAACACTAACCACCCTCTAGCAAGCAAAGTTAAAAAGGAAACTTTATGCCTGACAAGATTATACCAGCAAGCTATAACGAACATTCTATTAAGACCTTAAAATGGAATGGTAAAGATACGCGATTATTAATTGGTGATTGCTTACTACTTCAAGTTAGAAGATCGTCTAAAACATGGCTAGTACGTCGCCGCATTGATGGTAAGACCAGTATTACTACTATTGGCAAACACCCCGATTTAAGTTTAAAAGGGGCGCGTAAAGAGGCTGCGAAAATAACAGAGGCCTCCACTGTTTCTGTGATCAACATTGAGCAGTTAGTTGCTAAATATATGAGTGAAGTTGTTGAGCGTAAGCACAAACGACCAGAGCTTGCACAGGGCTATATGGATCGTGCTGTACTGCCACTGATTGGTACACAAAAAGTGCGCGATGTCACACGTGCCCAGTTGGTAAGTCTTATTCAAAATTACTCAAAGCGAGGTGCTAGAACAGCTGATCAGCTACGAAGTAACCTTAAAAAACTATTCTCTTATGCAGTCGAGCTAGGTTACCGAGACAGTAACCCTATGCTTGAGGTAAGTAGCCGCGTTACAGGTTATGAAGCCAAGCCCCGAGAGCGAGTGCTGACGGATGAAGAAATTAAGGATATATGGGCGTGGAAGAATAATAAACAAGGATGGCAACGAACAGAAACAAACGCCCGTATGCTCAAGTTTTTGCTTTTAACAGGCTTACGGATAAGTGAAGCGCGCTTAGGTTATCAAGATGGTGATAAATGGATTGTGCCTAAAGAGCTATCGAAAAATGGTAAAGCACATTGGGTATATTTAACTGAAACAGCAAAACAACAACTTCCCTTGCCCGATTGCACTGCTACCAATATTCAAGCATGGCTCAGGCGTAAGTTAGGTCTTGATAATGACGACAGATATACTCCTCATGATCTAAGGCGTACCTGTGCTACTAGAAT
The DNA here is from genome assembly GCA_013139345.1 of Methylophaga sp. Taxonomy (GTDB): domain Bacteria; phylum Pseudomonadota; class Gammaproteobacteria; order Nitrosococcales; family Methylophagaceae. Next base: position 4,995 of record WTAY01000215.1, read on the forward strand.
GGCTGACAATGGCGTAGAGCCATTTATCGTTGAGCGTGTACTCAATCATAAGCTTGAGGGTGTAATGGCTGTTTATAATCGTGCTGAGTATGAAAAAGAAAGGATTGATGCGTCGATTATCATGGAAAAAGTAATTTTGGAGTTATTGTAATGGAAATGGAAAGTCCCCACTGGTTCAAGCTGAGTAACTACGAGTCACTGAGAAATATACCACTGCATCAATGGTACAGACAGCTTCAGGTCAGGAAAGTGTTATATGACCATTTCTATAATGATCGTGATGCTTCTCACGCTTCAATAGATTTTTGGATGGAACAGATTAGGTTTGATCCTAGCTTTTCCTCTAAGGATTTATCTTTATGGATTGAAATAATTAAAAGATGTCCTGTTTTACCTGACTATGACTATGATACGAATAATGGAGCTACTGTAACGTCTCTTCAAGCAGATTCTTTTTATATGCTGAGAAATTCTAATGGGCTAGATAAAGTATGGGAAGAATGTGATGAAAAGTTGGATAGTCTTCAATTAGATGATGATTCTGATGCATATAAAGCCATAGATGAAATCATATATGATGCATGTGAAAATCCACATGAGCGTGAGCAAGCATTTTTTCACATCATGATAGACCTATATGGTACGGATGAGCAGCTGATCAATGATTTTCAATATTGGTTGTTAAAGGCAAGGAAAAAATACAATAGGCCTTCACCGGTTGGCTCTCATACGAAGAAAAGCACAAAAAAGAAAAAGAGTTTTTCTGAAAAAGATATGCAGACTTGGGTCAACAAGCGTCTTATTCAGTACCTTGATTTGAAAATAGTATCTGCATTTGAAAAAAATAATATAGGGAATGAGGAGTTAGGAGAAGCTCTTTTGTCAGACTTTTCTGGGGAGAGTAAAGGTGATAGGAGTAGGAGAACAGTCAAAGATAGAGCGGTATTATTAATAAGTGACGAAATGATGAAAGCATTAGCTTCACAATTAGGTATTGTGGCGTAATAATTTACCTGTCAAATTTTTCGTGAAAAAAACTGCCTTTCATTTGAAATCCTGAGCTATACAATACGTAACACTTCTTAAAACTACATAAGGGTGTTACAGATGCAACAGCAAAACAATACGCAAGAAAAGATATGTTATTCAATTAAAGGTGCAGTGGACTATACGGACTTTAGCCGCTCCTATTTCTTTGAGGCAATTCGAACCAATCAGATTAAAACCTTCAAGCGAGGCAGTCGGAGATTTATCCTTCATAAGGACTTGGTGGACTTCATTAACCAGGTGGCTAATGATGCGGGAGTGGCGTGATGACGGCTATCCCGAAGAAAGTAGAGTTACTAAAAGGTGAGCTTGTTGACTTCACAGCTAATCACAAAGATGTTCAAACCAGCTCACTGAAAATTGCCCAAACCTTAGAGGTTCAACACAGCGACATCACGCGAGTAATCAAAAGATTGATTGCAAGTGGGGCAATCTCACAACGCAGCATTGCTGTGTCAGATTATTTAAATGATCGAGGTAAATCATATAAATACTATCTTCTAAAAGAGGTGGAAGCCCTTCAGGTAGTCATGTCGTTATCAGGTGAAAAAGCCGAGCAGTTACACAAGAAAATAGCTCATGCTTTTGTAAGAATGAAAGATGAAAATGCAAAATGGAGGGAGCAGGCCTTACTAGCCACTTCTTGTACTAAGCTGGCTAATGACAATATTCATTGGTTACAAACTGAACTAGCCAAAGTGATACCAACATCAAAACGCTGCACAATGTTGTTTGTTCATGTTCAGCAAGCAATCACTAAAGCTGCAACGGGTTCAGCAAAAATAGAGAGATCAGAGATGACTTTATGCCAGCTGTATAGAGTTGAACAATTAGAGCAACAAGTAAGAGCAGAGATTGAACGATTACGAGCTGATGGTATTCCACCTGAACAAATCCGTGATGATGTTTTAGCCATGCTCAAAGCAACAGGCAAAAAAGAAGCCCCGACCAGCGACCAAACCGAAAGGAGCTTTTCATAATGCAGGTTAATAATATCAATAACTGGCAAGCTCTACAACTACGATTATATGAACTCATAGCACGATATCCCGTGATGGGAATAACTGCCAATGACGTGGCAACAATGCGACCTGATAACCTAATAGGGAGCTATAATCTCCTTAATGATTATCATGCTAAAAATGGGGTGTAAATCATGCGAGAAGCAGCCCCGAAAACAAGGGGCGGTTTTGACATAGCGGAATTGACACACAAAAGAAAAGGCGAGGCTTTGACAGCTAAGGCTTCACTCTTTTCTGAAAGTGTCGAATTTCAGCGGTTATTTCTTATATCTAGTAACGAAGTTAATAAACCTATCCCTGTAATAGATAAACAAGGTAATGGAATTGCTGGTGGGTCGAATAAACTCAAACGCACCACAAACAGAAAACGAGTAATTTTTGATGGCATGATTACGCGCTACGGAAAAACATACCAGATCAACAACGGTAAAGGGGAAAAGAAACTGGGTCTATATGTCGAAACCTTACAGCGAATTATTGAACAGTTCGAAATAGCTCTGACTAAATGGAAGCGTGTTTTTGTTTTACGGTTCGATCTGCATATTCCTTTTGAGACGAAGGACAATAAACACATGACAGCCTTTAGAAAACGATTATTTCAAAAGTTAAAGCGTGAGTATAGTTTTAAGGAGGTTGGTTTTTGTTGGGCTAGGGAGTATCACGGTAAGGGTAAAGGGCAGCATTATCACTGGGTATTATTTCTTGATGGCAACCTAATACGGCACTCATCAAGAATTAATGAAATGGTTCGCCAAGCATGGGAAATGCCAGTGGGCGGATTTCATGTACCGACAATCAAAAGGCCGTTTTACTTTGCTGATAGTGATGCGATTGCCATAAAGGCTATATACCGAATTTCATACTTAGCCAAAACACGGGGCAAGGGCTACAGACCAGCACAAACTAAAGACTACCAATGCTCACGAATGAAATTACCAGAATGAGTCTTGTGACGGTATGCGAGCTATGTAACAGAGCTTAAATTTGAGGTAAGACACAATGAGCACCAACAAGAGAGATAAGCTGACACTTAAGCAAGAAAAGTTTTGCTTGAAGTTCGTTGAATGTGGAAATGCTAGTAAGTCATACAGACATGCTTTTGATGCCCAAAGTATGAAAGCCACATCTATAAATGTGAATGCATCAAAGTTGTTGTCGAGGACTAAGATCGCACTAAGGGTTAAGGAGCTACAAGAAGAAAGTAAAGCGCGTTCAGGTATAACAACGGATCAAAAGAAGCAATGGCTAAAGAAAGTCATTGAAAGAGCTATTTCTGAAGAGGGTTACAACGGCAGTGATGTTATTCGTGCTATCAATGAGCTTAACAAGATGGATGGCGACCATGCGCCAGCCAAAGCAGCTAAAACCGATAAAGAAGGAAATGATATTCCAACTCATTTGACCGTTGAATATATTGATATGAAGTAATGGGTATTCATAACAATAAATAGATAAGATGAAAAGATTGAAAGTGATGATTCTGAAATAGGGAAAAGCACGATTCGCTACCAGTACGCACGCGCACGCGAGGCTCAGGCATTTAATGCTCAATTATAGCTGTAAATCAGGGGGGAGTGTCTTCATATAAAATACGAACTCCATGAGAAAGGCTAGATCACGGCAAGGTCAATTAATTAAAGAGTAAACTTTACCTTCATAGACTCTCAATCCATCACAAAGCGATAAAAGGAATTGTTCATATAGTTTTTATTGATCTTATGAGACTAAAATTACGCCACCTGAATATAGATATTGGTAAGGGTAAGCCGGAAGATAAGCGGAGTTGAAGCATTAGCAGAATACTTAAATCAGTAACCTTGTTCAATCATTTATAGGGATAATAATAATGAAGAATGATGCATTTTTTTGTCACTTGGATTCAAACAAAATTGCTGAGTTTATACGCTCAGCTAAAAGGGCTGTTGTTTATGCCGCACCAAATATTCAAATGTTGCCAGCACAGGCAATGGTTGATGTGTCGAAAAAATTAGACAGAATGATGTTGACCGTCAATATGGATATAGACGAGCATGTTATTCGAATGGGATATGGTGAAGTGGATGCCATTAAGCTTCTGCATGATAGTGGCATATCAATTAATCACTCTCCACAATTACGTACAGCATTGATAATTGTAGATGATCGTGGCTTTAGCTTTACTCCAACCGCATTGTTCTTAGAGCAAGAGAGTGCTAATCAAGTAGCATTTAATGCCATTCGTTTAACATCGGAACAGGTTGTTGAAGCATTAGCCCGCCTATCATCTGTTGCAAAAAGCATTGCTATTGCCCAAGCTAAAACAGAAGATGAAAGACAAAGGTTGGATAATCTACCTATTGATGTTAAATCATCCCCAATGACAGAATCAACCATTAAAGACATCGAAATTAGCTTGAAAAATGCACCGCCAGTTGATTTTGATATTGCTCGCCAAGTTCGTGTTTATGAAACCAGATTACAGTATGTTGAAATAAAATTTACTGGAGCATCACTTCAAAGCCGAACTATAACTATCCCTCCATCAATTAAGAATCTAGGTGATGACAGTGACGAACTAGATGGTCGTTTAATTGAAAAATTTAATTTAATCAGTAAGGGTGGTAAATCATCTTCTAAGAAATTAAATACTAAACTAGATGAGATCCGTAACGAGCTTACTAAAACTGTGCGGGGAGATGGCCATAGTGAGCGGTTCTTATTGAAAAGGGATAAAGCTTTATTTGAGAAAAGTATTAAAGAACTCAGAGATAAAATTACTACACATCAAGACAACGCGTGTTCAGGCTTAGATGAAGAACTAAAAGCATCGAAGACTCTCGTCGCCAAACACTATTTACCACTAGTCAAAGCAAATATACCATTGTCGGTCAAGAGGAAATATGGTGAAGAACCATCAGATGATGATTGTATGAAATGGATCAGCGACCAGTTAGTATTCCCGAAAGCAGAAGAGTTAATACAAGAAATGTCACTAACAATTGGGTATAAGGATGTTACGTTCGAGACATTAAAACAGCCTGGGTTTTTAGAGCAACTAAAAATAGCCTATCCAGATGAACCATGGGAAACGGCTCATGAAGAATTTATCGCTGCGGCACAAAAGTCTTAAATATAGGAAAATAAGCAGGGCATGGAACGCAGATGGAGATAGTGATAATAATCTTTTTATTGGCTTAGTTTTCTTTGTTAAAACAGCCAAGTTTAAAAGGGTGGTTTTGGTGAGCTTCTTGTTAATGTCAGTATCAGACTGCAATTAGACAAAGATACTTACTGCTTAATTAACAATGTTACGCTTCCCTCTGCTGGTGGAACCGCTCAAATTGATTATGTCATTGTCTCTAAATAGGGCATTTTTGTCTTAGAAATTAAAAATATGAAGGGGTGGATACTTGGAACCGTACACCAGAAAGTATGGATACAGAAAATATACAAATACACTGGGCGATAATGGCAGAAAAAAATCAAAGAAACAATAACCATGCAGAAAAATATAACACTTAACGACCGCTATCAAGGCTGTTTACTTGGGCTTGCCTGTGGTGATGCCGTGGGTACAACATTGGAATTTAAACCAAGAGATAGATTCAAATCAATCACCGACATGATTGGTGGTGGTAAATTCAGATTGGAAGCAGGGCAGTGGACGGATGATACATCGATGGCACTCTGTTTAGCTGAAAGCCTAATTGAAAGACAAGGCTTTGATGCCAAAGACCAAATGCAACGTTATTGGAAGTGGGTAAATGAAGGTTATTACTCCTGCAAGCCTCACGCCTTTGGTATTGGTAAGACCATCATCAATGCCCTATTGAGCTTCAACAAGACAGGAGAAGCCTACTCAGGCTCAACCAGCCCCACAACTGCAGGCAATGGTAGCATCATGCGATTAGCTCCGGTGGTTCTCTATTATTATCCTGATTATGAACAAAGCATCTATCATGCTGGAGAAAGCTCTAAAACAACACATGGTGCAGAAGAATGTGTATTAGCCTGCCAACTACTCGCCAGTGTCATATTCAACGCACTAGCAGGCAAGGACAAACACACCACCTTATTCACACATAAATTAGATGATGAGAAGTACCCCGAAACAATAAGCTCACTTATGCGAGGTGACTACTGCCAAAAGAGCAGGGATGAAATAAAAGGGTCGGGTTATGTTATCGAAAGCCTAGAGGCAGCACTGTGGTGTTTTTACAGCACAGATAACTTTAAAGATGCCATTTTACTTGCTGCTAACCTATGTGATGATGCTGATACCACTGCTGCAATATGTGGGCAGGTAGCTGGGGCATATTATGGAGTGAAAGGTATTCCTCAAAATTGGCTAGATAAATTAGCAATGATGGATGATATTGTAGACTTATCAGAGAACATTCATGTTTAACTTTTATTGATTATTCTGAGGAGGGTGTGAATATCATTGAGGATGATTAAGCTCAGCAGTCTTTAGGAGAAACTCTTACGCTACCAAACAAAACATTATCAGCTCCTCTGTAGTGAAATACGAACGTAGCCCTTGTTAGTCTTGGATCTTTCTCGACGAGACTGTAAATTAAATTGTGTATCTGCCTATCATTAATCCCATAATGGGAATAAAGGATAGGCACTATGAATAAGAAAGAACTTGAAGCTTTTGCTCGTGAAGCAGCTAAAGGCATTAAAACTCAA
>WTAY01000033.1 GCA_013139345.1 Methylophaga sp.
TAACAGTCATAACGCACGTCTAAATGAAGTTATTCCTGAGTCTTTAGAAAGCCTACAAATACATCTTGGTCTCACTGAAGATGATGTCGAAAACTTCATCGAAGATTATGATGAAATCTGTCTGTCGACATAATGAGTTCAACACAACAGGTTTCGATCTCTCTTGATAGCAATCTTGCAGAGCGCTCTACACTCGCCTCTTCACTTGCCAAAGATCTAAACTTAACACTGTCACCGCTTGATTCGAACACCATTCAATTGGTCGTCACTCAACACACTGTTGAAATTCGAGTTCCAAGCCTTGGCAACCCTATTTATATCGACTTTGTTGAAGGTAAAAATGCCCATAGAAGGCAGTTCGGCGGTGGCCGAGGCCAACCCCTAGCTAAAGCAATTGGACTAAAAAAAGGCGCGAATCCAACAGTGATTGATGTCACCGCTGGATTTGGTCGTGATGCATTTGTCTTGGCAAATCTCGGCTGTGAAATCATCCTACTTGAACGCAACCCTCTGATTGCGACTCTACTTGATGATGCACTCATTCGTGCTGCTGATAATACTGATATTGGCGACGTGATCACACGAATGTCAGTAACGAATATTGACGCTATTGAATACTTAAATAATCTTGAAGAGCGACACTATCCTGACGTAATTTATATGGACCCCATGTACCCCAGCCGAGAAAAATCTGCCTTAGTTAAAAAAGACATGCGACTTTTACATGAGCTTGCTGGGCCAGATACTGATAGTGAGCAACTACTTACTTCAGCACGAAAAACAGCCTTAAAACGAGTCGTTGTCAAACGTCCTAAATCAGCACCGTTTGTTGGCGAACAAAAACCAGCCACCAGCATCGAAAGTAAAAATACGCGGTATGATATATATATCAGCCCATAAGCGTTACAATTTACACTATCTAATCTTAACTTCTCAGTTAAATCTAAAAATAGTTTTAAAATAAAATTGGTGGAAAAATATGGTTTTAAATGACTCTCGAATGTTATCTCGCCAGCATGTTTATTTGTTTATTGTTATCCCAGTGGTATTAAACATTCTTCTTATGGGCTTCTACTTTTCTGGCGTTGATGCTTTGCAACAAATCATATCGGTCAACAACGGCTTTTTGACTAGAGAGTCAGGTCTTCTAGAACAATTAGAGAACATCTATTTATTAACTGTTTTTGTAATGTTTGCTTATTTTTCTATAAAACGAATCAACGCTATAGAGAAATTATTCTTCTTTTCCTCATCTCTTATATTTCTTTTTCTATTGTTGGAGGAAATAGATTACGGAATAAATTTATATGAATTTTTTACTCATAATACTATCAGTGGCTCAGCAAGAAATTGGCACAATGAATCTGCAAACGGCACGAAACAAAACGTCCATTACTTCAAGCAACTAATCGATTTGGCAAACTTCTTATGGTTTATTGTTTTACCTCTAATCGCAGCTAAAATAAAAACACCAATTATTAAGTGCCTTATTCCTCACCGTTTTTTTATTCTTGGGTTCCTTCTAACTATTCTCTATTCTCGAATTGCACATAGCTTAGATGATTTAGAATTGAGCGTTATTGATGGTGTTTATGGCTCGTTGCGTGGCAATATTTCAGAGTTTAGAGAGCATAATACTTATTATTTATATTTGCTGTATGCATTTCAGGTCATCAATACCAAATTAACTTTAACGCTGAAATAAATAAGGGTCATGACAAGTTAAGCATGCCAGCTTAATATGCCCAATGACTAGGCTCGATAGTTAATTACTCAAAGATTCTCTACGAATAAGCAAGTCGCTAGTCAGAACGTATTGGTTTATTACAATATTTAGGTCTTAGCTTTCTGATCTAGTACTTTTAATCGCTCCAGCTTCTCAGAAATCTTAATCTCTAAACCACGGTTAACCGGCTGATAATAATTTCTTGGTGCCATATTTTCTGGAAAGTAGTTTTCACCTGCGGCATAAGCATCTGGCTCATCATGAGCATAACGGTATTCTTTACCATAACCCAACTCAGTCATTAATTTCGTTGGTGCATTTCGTAAATGTATAGGCACTTCGGCTGAGCCTTGGCTTCGTACATCTTGCATCGCTGCATTAAATGCCGTATAAACCGCATTACTCTTTGGTGCACTTGCTAAATAAATAACCGCTTGAGCAATCGCTAATTCGCCCTCTGGACGACCCAATTTATCAAAGCTCTCCCATGCATCCAATGCAATGCGTAAACCGCGAGGATCGGCATTGCCGATATCTTCTGATGCCATGCGTACAATGCGTCGCATCAAATAAACGGGATCACAACCACCATCCAACATGCGACATAGCCAATATAAGGCACCATCAGGAGATGAACCACGTACAGACTTATGTAAGGCAGAGATCTGGTCATAGAAGGCTTCACCGCCTTTATCAAAACGACGCAATGTGCCAGACAAGACTTCAGCAAGGTCTTCTTCATCGACCTTTGTTTGACCTTTGCTATCTGCTAAATCAACCGCAATTTCTAATAAATTTAAAACACGTCTGCCATCACCATCAACTGCTTCTGCTAATTGGTCTCTCAGATCGTCAGCTAACTCAATACCACGATCCGCTAATCCCAATTCAGAATCGGACATTGCTCGGTCAATGATTTCACGCAGGTCTTTACTAGCCAGAGACTGTAAAACATAAACACGTGCCCGAGATAACAAGGCATTATTCAGTTCAAAAGAGGGATTTTCAGTCGTCGCACCAATAAAGGTAAAGGTGCCATCTTCAACAAAAGGCAAAAAAGCATCTTGTTGTGATTTGTTAAAACGGTGTACTTCATCAACAAACAATAAGGTACGGCGACCTTGCTCTTGCTGAAGTTGTTGAGCTCGGGCAACGGCTGCACGCACTTCCTTAACACCTGCCAGCACCGCTGAAATGGTAATGAACTCCATATCACAATAGCCAGCAATCAACTTACCTAGTGTTGTTTTTCCTGTACCAGGAGGTCCCCAAAAAATCATTGAGTGAGGGTTTCCCAATGAGATCGATTGTCGTAGCGGTTTGCCTTCGGCAAGAAGATGATGCTGACCAATATAACCATCTAGGGTCTTAGGCCGCATTCTATCCGCCAGCGGTCTACCCGCTAAATCATCAATATTTTCAAAAAGACTCATAATTATTAGAATTTAACGACTAGGCGCTCATTTATAAACCAGTATCACCGACCACATCAACACCTGATGGTGGCGTAAAAATAAATGCATCAGCCATAAGTTCCGAGTTTTCAGATGTCTGACTGAACACTAAACGTGTTTGTTGATCAAAGCTGTCTTTCATTATCATTTGATTCAAACCGTGTTGATCAAAGGCAAGTGTCACTGTTTGAAAATTTGAATCAATATCTTTAGGAATAAGCTCAACCCACGCTAAACCATCATCAGATGGAATATCTGTAAGTAAGTACTTATCCTCCGGTTTTGTCCGACCAGATAACAATGTAGCCGGCGTATCGGCTAAGGCATCTAATTGTGATTTTACCGTTACCTGCTCCAAGTCCACATCGTAAAACCAGATACGTTGCCCATCAGCCACAATATGCTGTGGATAGGGTAACTTATAATCCCAACGGAATTTCCCAGGCCGTTCTAAAATAAAGAAACCTTGAGCTTCTTCCAGTACTTGTCCTCGGTCATCCACGACGGTTTGGCTAAACTTTGCTTTAAAAGTCACCACATTCTTCACAAAGGAATTTAACCTTTCTGTCGCAGACTCTGCCGCCGACACTGATAACGATAGCGTCATTACTATTAGTGCAAAACTAGCCTGTATCCATTTTTTATTCGTCATACCATGACTCCAATTTTTCCATAGAGTCATAATGACTCTCTGTTGAACTTCGACCACCATTATTGTCCAATTGTTGCTCGACACCCTGTTTTAATAATTCAAATGTTGGAAATGCTGCTACAAAATTTGTCATACCTTTACATACAGGCCCTTCACGGTGGGTATCTTCAGGATAATCATTAATGGCCTGAGTAATGCCTTCTAAGCTTGATACTCTTTGCATTAGACGGTCTAAAATAATCAAACTATATACAGCGATATACGGTAAAGGTTCTGGCATTTTAGCTTTTATAAATCCTAGCTTCGTTGCCACTTGAAGAAAAAAGCGCACTTTAATCAGCTCGTGGCGGTGGTGCTAATACTTCCCGACTACCATTACCTTGCATCGCAGATACAACACCCGCAGCTTCCATTGCTTCAACAATTCGAGCAGCTCGGTTGTACCCAATCTTTAAACGTCGTTGCACACCTGATACAGAGGCTCTCTGGCTTTCTGTAACGATCTGTACCGCTTGATCATATAAGATATCTTTCTCGCCATCACTCGCATCAGCAAGTGATTCAGCTCCCTCATCACTTGCCTGTTCTTGGATAATTTCTTCTAGGTAATTAGGCTGGGCATTCTTCTTCAAAAAAGCGACAACTTGATGTACTTCATGATCGTCAACAAACGCACCATGAACACGATCAGGAATACCTGTACCCGGTGCAAGGTACAACATATCACCTTGCCCTAGTAATTGCTCCGCCCCCATTTGATCAAGGATCGTTCGAGAATCAATTCGTGACGATACTTGGAAAGACATTCGGGTAGGAATGTTCGCTTTAATCAGCCCCGTAATAACATCTACCGATGGTCGCTGTGTTGCCAAAATAAGGTGAATACCTGATGCGCGTGCTTTTTGTGCCAAACGAGCAATTAATTCTTCAACTTGTTTACCGACGACCATCATCATGTCAGCGAGTTCATCAATGACTACGACAATAAAAGGTAGGGGCTCTAATGTTACTGGCGGTTCGCCATCAACTAAATCCACAGTGGGGTCAACAATCGGCTCACCACGGTCAATCGCTTCTTTCACCTTCTTATTAAATCCAGCAATATTACGCACGCCCATTGCAGCCATAATCGGATAGCGGCGTTCCATTTCAGCCACACACCAACGCAAGGCATTGGCGGCTTCTTTCATATCAGTCACAACTGGAGTCAATAAATGAGGAATATCTTCATAAACAGATAACTCCAACATTTTAGGATCAATCATAATCATGCGAACTTGTTCAGGCGTTGCATTGTAAAGCAAGCTTAAGATCATCGCGTTTACAGCCACCGATTTACCGGAACCTGTTGTACCCGCTACCAAAAGGTGTGGCATTTTTTCTAAATTGGCTGAAACAGGGCGACCGGCAATATCTTTACCTAGAGCCATCATCAAAACAGACTTACTTTTCTCATATTCAGGAGAACCGAGGATTTCACGCAAACGTACAATGTCGCGAACTTCATTAGGGATCTCTAAACCAACAACGGGTTTGCCTGGTATCACTTCAACCACCCGAACACTGCTAACAGAGAGTGCTCGCGCCAAGTCTTTTGCTAATCCTGAAATTCGGCTTACTTTTATGCCGGCTGCGGGCTGTAGTTCAAACCGTGTAACAACAGGGCCAGGTTGCACTTCAACAACCTGAACCTCAACACCAAAGTCTTTTAATTTAAGCTCAACCTGACGTGATAATGCTTGCAAGACTTCTTCGCTATAACCGCCCTTACTTTCTTCTGCCATATCCAATAATGCAAGCGCTGGCATACTCCCTTCTTCGGCAGATTCAAATAAAGGAACTTGGCGTTCTTTTTCTTCTCGTTGACTCGGTTCTGGCGCTTGAATAGTCGGTTCTACTCGTACTTTTTTCTGCTTAAGGATCTTATCATTTTGCTCTTTAAACGCATCTTCTCGCTGTTGCTTAGTTCGCTTAACGATGAGTTCTGCTTTGAATTCACGGATCCAACGGGAAATAACAATCATTACCGTCATTGCTACCGCACCTATGCGGTCAATAACCCGCAACCAAGATAAACCCGTAAATAAGGTCACGCCTGTCAAAAAGCATGCTAACAATAATAAACTGGTGCCTGACGTACCAAATATTGATTCAAAACCATCACCAACAACTTGTCCTAAAATGCCACCCGCACCTTCAGGTAAAAGTGTGACATATTGAGTAAGGCTTAATGTTGAAAGACCACTGGCAGATGCTAAAGCCATGATTAAACCTACAGCCTTAATGATCCAGAAATGCAACGCACCTTCAGAATCTGCTGTTTTACCCCAACTAAATAAAAGCCAACCACTAAACCCCAACATTAAGGGTGACAAATAACCAGGAAGGCCAAATACAAACAATAATGTATCTGCCACTAAGGCACCAACAATACCACCACCATTAATAATAATTCCCCCCGACCCACTCCAAGACCACGCAGGATCTTCAGGATTATATGTCCACAAAGAAAGTAATAAATAAGCAGCTAATGCTACTGATAAAATCAATGCCGCTTCACGTAAACGAAAACCAACTGCGCCTGAAACAGTCATTTGCTTATCATTTTCCTTTAGTCGTGTTGCTTGTGCCAAGGTAATAT
>WTAY01000086.1 GCA_013139345.1 Methylophaga sp.
AAAAATACAAAGGCTAATGGCATACCTGCAAAACCCGCCACACCAAAAAATATACCCATCATTAATGCTGTTTTCTTTTCAAACTTCCGACTCAGATGAAGCCAAAATGGCTGCGATAATATTGAAAATATCAACACTGTAATACCAATAAGACCAATTTGTGGACCTGTTAGATTGTATGTATAAGTACTTACATGGAAACCAATACTGATCGATACTTGAAAAGCAACTTCAAGTAAAAAGATCATTAATATAATCGCCCTGAAGTTAGTGTTCTTCAAACTATCATAAGCTAGTCGCCAAACCCTTGTTTTCTGATCCGGTAGCTGTGAACTTATTTTTTGCCGATCCTTTGGAATCAGGACGACAGCTATAAAAGCGATAATGAGTGTAATAAGTGCAATGGTATAACCCATAGCCGGATATGCATCAGGATTGAGTTGTCCCTTAGGAAATTCTGCTGTTGTTTTAAAAAAGATAATGGTCATACCAGCAACAGCGATAATCATACCAATGATGTGGAAAGTAGCTCGATAACTTTGAATACTAGAACGCTCATCATAGTTCTTGCTAATAGTTCCTCCTATTGCAAAATAAGGAGCCCCATAAAATGTGAGCATTGTTTTGGTAAATAGGACTAACAGCAATAACATTGTTACTTTATATAGTTCACTCGCTTCTGGAGAGATTGACCACAAGAGTGCTGTACCTACCGCAGTCCCTAAGCCGCCAATGATTAAATAAAGGTGACGGCGACCAAACCTATCTGAAACAGTTCTATCAGAAACATGTCCAATCCATGGATCGGTAATGGCATCCCAAATAACGGAGATTGCCACAATAATTCCAGCGACCAATGGTGGAATATGTAAAATAACCGTGACATAAAACAAAAAGAAACTCGCCATAATCTGATTTGGAACAGCATAGGCTACTGCTCCTAGACCATAGGATAGCTTTTGTTTTACAAGAAGTTTTTTCATAATTATGATGTGAGTAGAGAATTTAACTTGTCACGCACTTCACGCCGTAATACTTTACCTAATAGACTTCTTGGCATGACATCTAAAAATACAATATCGACTGGCATTTGCCAGTTAAGTATTCGTGAACTTAATAGGCTCATTATTTCATCACGAATAGTAAGCTTCGAGCTATTTTTAAATGTATTTCTTAATGAGACACATAAAATAGACTGACCAGAAATATCAACTAAGCAACATTCCCGTACAGCTGGATGATCATGTACTTCTTCTTCAACTATACGTGGATAAATCAAGCCATCGTCTGTTGAAATCAAATCTGCCTGTCTATCTAAGATATGTAGATAACCTGCTAGATCAATATAGCCGTGGTCTCCTGTAACAAAAAAACCATCATCTAAAATGACCCCTTTATTTTGTTCAGGGTTGAGGTAGGTTGTAAACCGTGTTGGCGTATTTACGTGCACTTCACCCACAGCACCTGCTGGTAAGGTTTGTCCTTGGCGATCTGAGATTCTCACACTCACACCATCAACAACGCATCCACAAGAACTCAAAATATCACGACCAGCAATTTCACCGCCACTCATATGATCAGAACTATGTAGCATGCTGACAGGAGGAAGTACCTCTGATTGACCATAACCCTGCTGAAATATAGACCCGAAGCGTTTAATTGCTTCTTCTATTTTTGCTGCTGGCATTGGGGCAGTACCATAGATAATATGAGATACCGTCTCTAAATCGTTATCAACACTTTCTGGCATTTCCAATATATCAATAAGCTGACTTGGCGTGACAAATAGTCGCGTTACACCATGCTTTTTAACTGTCGCCACTAAGTTTTCAGGGCTATACACATCTAATACAACTAAAGTGCCGCCGCTGATCATTGTTGGCATAAAAAGACCTGAACCTGCACCAACAAATGGTATAGCGGTTAAATTAATATTATTTTCTGAAAAACTTGGACCACCTTCAATATTTTTAACCATTAATTTCAGACTACTAATGGCTGAGCCATAACTGGAAACTAAGCCTTTCGGCACGCCTGTCGTTCCAGAAGTGAACCCTAAAGCCATTGAATCTGATGCTGAGATTTGTGTCTTTGACTGAATAGGTTCATGGCTAGAAAGCGCTTCCTCATATTGTTTGCCCACTCCTGTTTCCCATACCGGTATTTCTGGGTTTTTGATGAGAAAAGCATCAACACTTCCCTGCCCATAATCAGGGTTAGCAATAAATAGTTTGGGTGACGCCTCACCAGCCGCATAAATTAAAAATTCTGCAGGGTGAGCTTCATGAAATGCTGTTAATAATATGCCTAGTTCTAGAGCAGCTGTTCTTATCTCAAACAACTCTTCTTCAGCTTTCACCTGGGTAAAAACAATATCACCTTTTTTCAGGCCCATCATTTTCCAAGCAGCCACTAATCGATATGATCTGTCCTTTAATTCACCATACGTGAGTGTTCTATCTAATGTTTGCAGCAGAATTCGATCTGAATAATGCTTAAAAGCATAACGATGTACATCTCTTGGTAACTTAAACCTCCATAAAAACAAATTAATTAATAATTTTTCTAGCATAATCACTAATCCGTTATTTATCAGCAAAGGCAGGAATCATTTTCTTTAACACCTTCAACCTTAATTTTTGCATTGGGTTTTTTGCACCCCACCAACGATAATATCGCTTATAACTACCCGTATAACTATCAAACTGAGAAAACCAAGGGACATATTTAGGTTTGCGTTTATTTAACATCATACAAATGACTTCAGTTGCCGCTATCCCTGAACCAATCTGACATGCAAGACCTAATGATGGTGCAGCACCAGTTAAGGGATCAACTCCTTTTACGTCCATATATTTCAACTGAGGTCCTTGACCCGCAATACCCGCCATGAAGTTTATCACCATTTCATCTTTTGTCATTCCATCTTCTAAACCAAAAAAGGTATCGTAATCCATTCCATCAGGTGAAAAAACAAATAACACAGCACTAAAGCCAACTGGGCCAACAGATATAACAGGAATGCCTAATTCATGTGCTCGACGAAATATCAAACGCCGAGCATCCATGGCAAACA
>WTAY01000006.1 GCA_013139345.1 Methylophaga sp.
GCATTTTTACGCGAGCAAGAAAAATCATTGCATTCACTCTTTGACTCTCTTAGTAAACCTGCCAAGGTTAATACAAATAAGACCGTATCAGCCCCTCCATCTTTTGCAAAAAGAGCCGGCTCACTAGCGTGGCCAATCAAAGGAAAAGTACTTGCACGCTATGGCAGTTCGCGAAATCTTGGTAAACTCACATGGCAGGGAATTTTAATCTCAACACCCGCAGGTAAAAATATTGTTGCCTCAGCTCCGGGACGCGTTGTTTTTGCTGATTGGTTACGAGGCTTTGGTTTATTAGTCATCATTGATCATGGCGATCAATACATGACTCTATATGGTAATAATGAAACACTACTAACCAAAGTAGGTGACTCGGTCAGTACAGGTGATTGGATTGCACAAAGTGGCGACAAGGGTATACACCAACATGCTGGTTTATATTTTGAAATTAGACATAAAGGAAGCCCGACCAATCCATTAAAATGGTTAGGCAAAAAAGGTTAATAAATAGAACCCGTTACGCAAACAGGTTTCTGACTAGGAAAGAATATGAGTTTTTTTAAACGTGATTTTGGATTAATTGTTGCTGGTGCAACCTTAGGTGCAACACTGGTATTTGGACAAATGGTCTTTGCAGATAAACCTAATCCCAGACCAGACTTACCCTTGGATGAACTGCGTACCTTTTCTGAAATATTTGGTCGCATAAAAGATAATTATGTTGAACCTGTAGAAGATAAAGAACTGCTTCAAAATGCAATTCGAGGCATGTTATCCGGCCTTGACCCTCATTCAACCTACCTCGATCTGAGTGACTTTCAAGAACTACGTGAAGGTACTTCTGGTGAATTCGGTGGCCTAGGTATCGAAGTCACAATGGAAGATGGCTTTGTAAAGGTTGTTTCTCCTATTGATGATACCCCAGCGGCACGTGCAGGCATTCTTTCTGGCGATCTTATTATTCGTTTAGATGAAACTCCCGTTAAAGGTCTGTCGCTAAGTGAAGCCGTAGATATAATGAGAGGAAAACCTGATAGTAAGCTCTTACTTACAATCATTCGTGAAGGCGAGGATAGACCGCTTAAAATTGAACTTACCCGTGCCGTTATTAAAGTGAAAAGCGTTAAACAAAGAATGCTCGAACCCGGTTATGGTTATGTCAGAATTAGTACCTTTGCTTCTCGTACTGGTGCTAGCCTGAAAGAAGCGATTAGCGCACTAAAAATTGAAAATGATGGCGCACTAAAGGGCTTAGTACTCGATTTACGTAATAACCCCGGTGGTCTACTTAATGCGGCGATTGATGTGTCTGATACCTTTATCACTAAAGGATTAATTGTTTATACCGAAGGTCGCGTTAAAGATTCAAACCAAAAATTCCATGCGAAACCAAATGACTTGCTTAAAGGCGCACCATTAATTGTGCTTGTTAATGGCGGTTCAGCATCAGCATCAGAGATCGTTGCCGGTGCATTGCAAGATCATAATCGTGCAATTATTGTCGGCACTAAAACCTTTGGTAAAGGCTCAGTACAAACAGTGATGCCACTAACCAATGATACTGCTGTAAAAATGACAACGGCACGTTATTTCACACCATCAGGTCGCTCTATTCAAGCAGAAGGTATTGTGCCTGACATCGAAATTGAAGCGGTTAAAATCTCATCAACAGATAAAGGCTTAAACTTACTGCGCGAACAAGACTTATCAGGTCACCTTGAGAATGGAAATGGTAAAAGTGAAGGCGAAGAAGAAAGCAAAACTGATTCAGCAAAAGAAGATGATCAAACACCTTTAGCGGTTAAAGATTATCCTCTTTCAGAAGCATTAAATTTGTTGAAAGGAATTAACATTTTTAACCCTAGACCATAGGTAACATTCTCAAATGCCAACTGTACTTATCCCACTTGCTGAAGGTTGTGAAGAACTAGAAGCGGTTACTTTAATTGATGTACTTCGACGAGCAGAGATTACCGTCATTACTGCCAGCTTAACTGAGAATACGTTGATTAGTGCAAGTCGAGGTGTCCACTTGATGGCGGATACCACGCTTGAGAATATTATCTACGATGACTTTGATATGATTATCTTACCAGGCGGCATGCCTGGCACAGCGTATTTAGATGAAGATATTCACATTCATGCCCTGTTAAAAAGGTTGCACCAATCTGATAAAGCCATTGCTGCACTTTGTGCTGCACCACTTGTCTTAGCCAATATGGGCCTTCTTAATGGCAAAAAAGCCTGTTGCTATCCCGGTGTTTTACTCGCTGATGAGTGGCCTGATATCCAGCTCTGTGATGATGCTGTCGTTATTGATGGTAACATTTTGACATCACGAGGGCCCGGCACAGCGATGGATTTTGCCTTAGCGATTATTGAATTTCTAACAAACAAAAAGACCCGAAATAGTGTTGAAGTCGATTTAGTTCGGCCCACTAAATAAAGGTATCTGGAAATATTATGTCCTCAATGAATATGTCTGAATTGGCGATTTTATTAATCGAACCCTCATCAACACAGCGAAAGATAATATTGTCACACCTGCAAGAAGAGGGCATTGGCAAGATTGATGGTGTTGCTACAGGTGAAGAAGCACTGACGCTTATCAGCCAATATCAACCCGATCTTGTTATTAGCTCAATGTATCTGCCAGACATGACGGCTACAGATTTGCTTGGCAAGATCCGTTCAACAGAGTCATTAAAAGATATCAACTTTATGTTGGTTTCTAGTGAAACAAGTCTTAAAGCACTCGAGCCTATTCGCCAAGCAGGTGTTGTAGCAATCCTGCCAAAACCGTTTGTTCATGAAGATCTTCGCCGTGCTTTACGCACCACCGTTGACTATATTGACCCCGAAGAAATTGAACTAGAGAATTATGATGTTGAAGAGCTCAGCGTTCTGTTAGTTGATGATAGCTCCACCGCAAGAAATCACATCAAGCGTGTACTCACCAACTTAGGTATTCAAAAGATTGAAACGGCAAACAATGGTATTGAAGCGGCTCAAATTTTAACCGGTTCAGAGTTTGACCTTATTGTTACCGATCTCAATATGCCAGAGATGGATGGTCAACAACTTACCGAGTTTGTTCGCAATGAAATGGGCAACTCCTATGTACCCATCTTAATGGTCACAAGCGAGCACGATGAAGCACGCTTAGGAAACGTTCAACAGGCTGGGGTTTCTGCGATTGTTGATAAGCCGTTTGAACCTCAATCTATTCGTGAGATTCTATTTCGTGTACTTGATGAGCAGGGCTAAAAGACTGCTTTCCTAAAGACACAAACGTCTTCATATAAGCAACATCAACATCCGCTTTTCGTATTGCGGCATATAAGGTCTTTGTTAAGCCTTGTCGCCCTAAATGAACGGTTGATACCGGCAATTTCTGACAATACTCTTCAGCGAGCCAATTCGGCAACACCGTCACCCCACGATTTAAGCCCACCATTTGCACCATAATGTCTAAGGACTCGATTGCCTTTATTTTCGGGTTAATAGAAGCAGGCATGAGAAATTGAGTAAAAAGATCAAGTCGATCACGAGCAACAGGGAAGGTTAATACCAGCTCATCGCTCAATTGTTCGGCAGTGATAAATGTTTTGCCAGACAGGTGATGAGATTCCGACACCAACAATACCAACTCATAGTTAAAGAGAGGTTCATGAATCACACCTTGTTTCTTCACAAGATCAGGCGTTACTAACAGATCAACATGATGATTTAACAAACCTTCTAAACCTGAGAACTGAAATTTATTGGTGATATCCACATCCATATCGGGCAAGGCAACTAAAAAATCAGCCAAAATACCTTTCAACCACTCATAACAAGGGTGGCACTCAACACCAAGGCGCAATACACCTTGCCGACCTTCACCATACGCTTGCAAGGTCTTTTCTGTTTGCTCTAACACCGGCAACACCTGCCGTGCAACCTGAAGTAATAACTCACCGGACTGTGTTAATCGTAACTGTCGCCCCTCACGTTGCCACAAACTCACACCCAATTTCTTTTCTAAATAACGCATTTGATGAGACAAAGCAGGTTGAGTTAAAAACAAGGCATTAGCTGCGGCTGTCAGCGTGCCGTTATCTGCCAGTGCCCGAATGATTTTTAAATGGGAGCGCTCAATCATGAGAATATCTTATCAATTACGTAAAAAACATCATTATTACTCATAGATACTCTTCTCTACAATAGCCTTTTTTTAGCACAGAATGAAAGGCAGCATCATGGTCACAACACATAACCTCGGTTTTCCTAGAGTCGGCAAAAACCGAGAACTTAAATTTGCATTAGAATCTTATTGGCGAGGCGACTCTTCTCAACAAGAACTACAACAAACAGGCCAGATCCTGCGTCAATCACATTGGCTCGCCCAAAGTCAGTGTGACTATATTCCTGTCGGTGACTTCTCTTTTTACGATCATGTTTTAGACACTAGCTTTCTGCTAGGGAACTTACCAGATCGTGCCAATAACAATGCCGATGACTTAGATAAATACTTCCAAGTTGCGCGAGGCCAATCTCATTCAGAAAGCCAATGCCAACACATAGCTGCCGGTGAAATGACCAAGTGGTTTGATACCAATTACCACTACATCGTGCCTGAATTTAATGCAGGTACTGAGTTTAATCTCAATGCGAATGTGTTGATTGCTCAAATACGAGAAGCCAAACAACAAAACATCAATATTAAACCCGTTATTCTCGGCCCCGTAAGTTACTTATGGCTAGGAAAGAGCAAAGACAATAGTGACAAACTCGCACTTCTTGATGAGCTTGTCGCGACCTATGAGCAATTATTCATC
>WTAY01000097.1 GCA_013139345.1 Methylophaga sp.
CTGGACTTCCCAGATTTTGCTAGACACTTTTAATAGTTACAATGTAACTTCAAACAGAGGTGTTTATGAGCAAAGGAAAACGTTATACCCAAGAGTTTAAAATTGAAGCCGTTAAGCAAGTAACTGAGCGTGGTTATTCAGTTTATGAGGTGTCAGAACGGTTAGGGATTAGTACTAAAACCTTATATTACTGGCGTAGCCAGTTATCAGATGAACCCAAACGAGTTCAATCATCTGATGAACGAGTAAAAATTGCTAAACTTGAAGCTGAGCTTAAACGAGTGAAGGAGGAGCGAGATATTCTAAAAAAGGCCGCAAGGTACTTTGCCAGCCACCCAGAGTAAAGTACGACTTCATTCGCAATCATCGCGATGAGTTTTCAATCAGGTCCATGTGCCATGTCTTTAAATTACATCGTAGTGGGTTTTATGCCTGGTTAAAAAAGCCCATGAGTGACAGAGCCATTGAAGACCAACGATTACTTAAGCTCATCAAAGAATTTTATATTGCGAGTGGTGCCACTTATGGCAGCCCTTGGATCCATCAAGACTTACGTGAAGCGGGTGAACGGTGCAGTGTTCACCGTGTGGCAAAGATTATGCGTCAGAATAAGTTAAAAGCTCAAATTGGCTATAAACGACGATATATCACTGGAGGAAAACCATCCAAGGTGGCTGATAATTTATTATCTCGTCAATTCAATCCACCTGCACCTAATCAGGTTTGGGTGAGTGATATTACGTATATCCGAACGTATGAAGGTTTTTTGTATGTTGCTACAGTGATGGATTTATTTTCCAGACGGATCGTGGGCTGGTCAATGGATAAATGTATGGATAAGCATTTAGTTATAAAAGCATTATTAATGGCAGTATATCAACGCCAACCTAAATCTGAAGTGATGGTGCATAGCGATCAAGGAAGCCAATACGGTAGCGCTGACTACCTAGCATTCTTAAAAGAACACAAGCTAATACCATCAATGAGTCGTCGTGGAAACTGTCATGACAATGCCGTTGCTGAAAGCTTTTTCGCCACTATCAAAAAGCGAATTATTCGGAAGAAGATATACTCAACACGTAATGATGCGAAAGCTGAGATATTTAATTTTATAGAAATGTTTTACAATCCCAAAAAGCGTCACTCACATACAGGTGGTGTCTCACCTGCTAAATTTGAGGAAGCGTACTTTTCGGAATTACAGACTGTCTAATGAAATATGGGAAGTCCAAGCTTGTGAAACAGTACCTGCCGAGATGCTAAAAACTTCACCACTAATATTCCTCTGCAAGCTGCCAAGGATATGAGCCGCCTTGACCGTTAAAGGTATTGTCCTCGGTATATCAGTCTTTGTTTTTGGTATATGAAGCGTTCTCGTCTTCAAGTTAATATCACCCCAACGCATACTAATAAGCTCAGAACGTCTCATTCCCGTTTCTATCGCTAGAGACACAATATCTCGTACACTCGACGTAAAACGTAAAGCATGGAAGAGCTTCGTTTCTTCTTGCCGTGTAATACGTCTATCACGCCCTCTGGGGAGAGATGGCATCTTAATTGTAGGGATTTTAAGGTATGAATATCCAAGTTCGTCTCTAGCCCATTTTAAAGCTCTTAAAACCATTGATAACTCATGTTTAACAGTTTGAGGACTATGGGTTAACAGTCTAGCATTACGATGTAATACGAGTTGATGGGATGTCAGAGTGTCGGCTTTATAGCTACCTAAGCCTACTATTGCATTTCTAACGTGTGAATGAGAGCTTTTATCATGAGATATTTTGTCGCTCATGTATTGTAGAAGAGCCTGTTTAACCGTTAAGTCCAACTCAATCTTATATTGACCTGACTCAATTGCAACTTCAATTGACTTTGCCCAATGCTGAGCATGAATCTTCTTTGTGAAGGTTTTAGAGGTTGATATGCCGTGCATACGAATAAGCACTTGGTATTTAGAATTACGGAAGCGAATAGAGGCCATAACTGTGACTCCTGTGTGACAGGGTTAATATCAAGTTATGTAAAATGGTACGCCCGACAGGACTCGAACCTGTTACCCTCGGCTTAGAAGGCCGATGCTCTATCCAGATGAGCTACGGGCGCATTGTGATTTCTAGCGAGTGGGATAATATGGGTTTTGAAGAAGTGGTCGGGGTAGAGAGATTCGAACTCCCGACCCTCTGGTCCCAAACCAGATGCGCTACCAGACTGCGCTATACCCCGACATTTTCTCAGCACATCTTGGAACAGACATCCTTAAGAAAGGCGAAATAATACGCTGATGTATGGCATCAGTCAATCACTGATTTTATATTTTTGCCGTTATTTGCTCAACATGAGAAAATGTTTCTTTTTGTTGTCTGGAAACTCTTTTAATGAGCGCACAAATTATTGATGGTAAGGCCGTTGCAATAGAGCTTAAACAATCCCTTAAAGTCGCGACGGATAAACGCATTGCGGCAGGAAAACGAAAACCAGGCTTGGCCGTTGTACTTATTGGAAGTAATCCAGCATCTCAGGTCTATGTAGGTAGTAAGCGCCGTAGTTGCGAAGAAATAGGTTTTAATTCTGTATCTCATGATTTACCTGATACAACAACAGAAGAAGAGTTGTTGGCATTAATTAACACTCTGAATAATGACAATGAGATTGATGGTATTTTGGTGCAGTTACCGCTACCAGACCATATAAATACAGAGTCAGTTATTGAACATATTGCGCCACATAAAGATGTTGATGGCTTCCATCCTTATAATATTGGCCATCTCGCGCAGCGTACCCCGCAACTTCGTCCATGTACACCCAAAGGTGTAATGACATTGTTAAAAAGTACAGGAACAGATCTGCATGGTTTAGAAGCGGTTGTTGTTGGTGCTTCTAATATTGTTGGTCGCCCAATGGCATTAGAGTTATTGCTTGCAGGTTGCACTACGACAGTCTGTCATCGCTGGACAAAAGATCTCGAGTTTCATGTTCGCAGAGCTGATTTACTCGTTGTCGCTGTCGGCAAGCCAAACTTCATTCCCGGTGAATGGGTTAAAGAAGGTGCAATAATCATTGATGTTGGTATTAATCGACTTGAAGACGGTACATTAACAGGTGATGTTGAGTTTAATGTTGCCAAAGAAAAAGCAGCATGGATTACACCTGTTCCCGGTGGCGTTGGCCCAATGACAGTTGCGACATTAATGGAAAATACATTGTATGCAGCTGAGAAGTTACATGACGCTTAACAACTGACTAAAAAACTCATACCTACACGCATAGAAAAGCGTGTAGGTATCAATAAGTTCTAAGCCTTACGCCACGTAGTCTTACCTGCATTATCTTCTAATACAATTCCCATTGCAGTAAGCTCATCACGAACCTGATCAGCTTTTGCCCAATCTTTTTCTGTGCGTGCAGTATTCCTAGCTAGAATAAGATCCTCAACTTTCGCAGACTCATCATCATCTTGCCCGCCAAGTAAAAACGCTTCAGCAGCCTGTTGGAATAAACCTAATACATCACCAAATGAGTGTAATAGTCCAGCAAGGTAACTCGCTTGCTCATCACTTTGTTCACGGGCTTTATTTAAAGCCTGTCGCACATCTGCCATCACCGATAAGGCAAGTGCCGTATTAAAGTCATCGTCCATTGCCTCACGGAATCGTGGACCGAATTCATCATCATCTTGCCAAACAACATCTGTTGCAACTTCAATATCACGCAATGCAGTGTAATAACGCGTTAATGCAGATTTTGCTTGTTCTAATGATTCATCAGAATAATTAAGCGGGCTACGGTAGTGGCTGGTTAAAATAAAGTAACGTATCACTTCAGGCGAGTATTGCGCCAGCACTTCTCGAACCGTAAAGAAGTTGCCCAATGATTTAGACATTTTTTCATCATCAATCCGCACAAAACCATTATGCATCCAGTAATTAACTGATTGGCAGCCATGCGCACCTTCAGATTGGGCAATTTCATTTTCATGATGTGGGAACTGTAAATCTTGCCCTCCACCATGAATATCAAAATGTTCACCCAAACATGTCGCCGACATAGCTGAACATTCAATATGCCAGCCCGGGCGGCCATTGCCCCATGGTGAATCCCATGAAGGTTCTTCTGGTTTCGCAGCTTTCCACAATACAAAATCCAAAGGATCATTTTTTGCTTCATTAACCGCTACACGTTCACCAGAACGAAGCTCTTCAATATTACGTCCCGATAATTTGCCATAGCCATCAAATTCACTCACATCATAATAAACATCACCATTATCAGCAGCGTAAGCAAAGCCTTTTTCAATCAAGGTTTCGATCATTGCAATAATGTCACCCATTGCTTCTGTTGCTTTGGGTTCTTGATCAGGTCTCACCACGCCCATCGCATCAGCATCTTGGTGCATTTCAGCAATAAAGCGCTCTGTCAGAGATTGAATGCTTTCACCATTTTCATTAGCACGGGCAATGATCTTGTCATCAATATCAGTGATATTCCTAATATAGATCACATCATAACCACTCGCACGTAAATAACGTGTGACCACATCAAACACCACCATCACTCGAGCGTGACCAACATGACATAAGTCATAAACAGTCATTCCGCAGACATAGAGTTTTACTTTACCTGGCTCTATCGGAGTGAAAATTTCTTTTTTCTTGGTCAGGCTATTGTGAATTTGTAACATAGTATTCTCTGTAATGTTTTCGCGGGCTTGCAATCCAATCAAATATGCGGGTATTTTACGGCAAATTACTCCACTTAGTCTGTTATTTGCTCTATCATGTGCGTTTTATTCTCAATGGATTGGAATACCCTCGTTATGAAAACACTTTTTCGCTCTTTAGTAGCTTTATTATTAACAATTACTTCATTTTTATCTTATGCCGAAGGAGGCAATACATTGCCACAAGTTAAACTAGAAACATCTCATGGTGATATCGTCATCGAATTAAACCAAGAAAAAGCACCTAACACTGTCGCTAACTTTTTAGCTTATGTTGAAGATGATTTTTACAATGGCACCGTATTCCACCGCGTTATTGAAAACTTTATGATTCAAGGTGGTGGTTTTGCAGAAGATTTTTCTCAGAAATCAACAAAAGCTTCAATTGAAAATGAAGCAAACAATGGTTTAAGTAATGTAACTGGCTCAGTTGCCATGGCTCGTACAGGTGCTCCTCATTCAGCTACTGCACAGTTTTTCATTAATACTGTTGATAATAACTTTCTTGATTTCCGTTCTGAAGACCAAGCAGGATGGGGTTATGCCGTATTCGGTAACGTTGTTGAAGGAATGGATGTTGTTGATAAAATCCGTGCAGTGGAAACAGGCAGTAAAGGTCCTTTCCCAACAGATGCTCCAGTTGAAAATGTTGTTATTATCAAAGCAACTGTTGTTGAATAAATTTCGAGCTACTTCATGCCCTTCTTGGGCATGAAGTTCATTCTATGACGACACTTTTTATTTCTGATCTTCACCTTAGCCCTGCAGATTCTGCACGCATCCAACTTACCGTCAATTTCCTAAAAGCACAGTGCTCAAACATCAAAGCGCTCTATATCCTCGGTGATCTATTCAATACATGGCTAGGGGATGACATTGTCCCCGAAGAGTTCCAACCTCTCATTGACCAGCTACAACACCTTCATCAAGCAGGCATAAAGACCTATCTTATGGTGGGTAACCGTGATTTTATGATGGGTAAACGCTTTGCCCAACGTGCAGGCTGTGAGCTACTTGATGACAGCTGTATTATTAATCTCTACGGAACAAAAACACTCTTACTGCACGGTGACACCTTATGTATCGATGATAAGGCCTATCAACGTTACCGTCGCTGGAGCCGTAATAAACTACTACAATGGTGTTTCCTACATTTGTCGGTAAATTATCGCCAAGGTATTTCTGACAAAATAAAACAAAAAAGTCGTGAGCAAAAAGAACGTAAATCAGCAATGATTATGGATGTAAACCAAGAAGAAGTATGTCGAATTATGAAGCAGTTTGATGTGATACAACTGATTCATGGCCATACCCACCGACCCGCTATTCATTCTCTAATTGTGAATAATCAACAAGCAAAACGCATTGTTCTTGGTGATTGGGAAAATGAAATAAGTTATCTGCAATGCGATGAACAAGAAATACAATTAATTGATCATCGCATCATTCGTGACTAAAGCAATTACGTACAGGTTTATATCCCCAAACTACTTGAAGATGTAGATTCTACCCACAGTCATCCTCGAGTGTTTTTATCGAGGATCTATTGTCTTAAGCAGATCCCAGCTAAAAGCTACTGGGATGACGAAATAAAAAAGCTGCACCTTCAAGTAATTGGGGTTAGGCTTTAACTACGTTCGTCTAAGACTTTCTTTAGTCGACTCGGTGGCACATAGCCCGGTAATAATTCACCACTTTCTAGAAAGAGTGCTGGCGTACCACTTACACCTAATTGTCGACCAACTTTATAGTGTGCACTCACCGGTGAGTTACAACTCTTAGAATCTACATTTTGACCATTTTTAGCATCGGTCATCGCCTGTTTACGATCTGTTGCACACCAGACATCTTCAGCCTTCTCAAAAGACTCAGAATCAATACCTGCACGAGGGAAAGCCATATAACGAATACGAATTCCAAGAGCGTTATATTCTGCCATTTGTTGGTGCAGTTTTCGACAATAACCACAGTCAATATCGGTAAACACTGTCAGAGTATGTTTCGTTTCTTTCGGTTCATAGACGATCATATCCGCTTCATTTAATGATGCTAATGTTTCTTGTCTAAGTTTGACCCGTTTATTTTCAGTAATATTCTCACGTGTTTCTAAGGCAATCACATCGCCTTGGAAAACATACCTTGCATCTTCTGAGAAATAAATAATTTCACCGTTAATGACCGCTTCATATAAGCCTGTATTATCTAACGGCTGAAGGCTATCAACCGTAATACCTGGCATCATGGCTTCAAGTTTACTTTTCATTTCAACATTATCAGCCTGTGCCATTCCCATCCAAGCCAGCAATGGTAACCATAAATATGTTCGTTTCAACATTCTATTTCCCTAATCTCTAAAGTTATTAAACTGCAAAGGCATTTCAACTTTGTCATTGTCACGCAATAACGCCATCACACCCTGCAAGTCATCTCGTTTTTTCCCTGTTACTCGCACCGTTTCACCTTGAACGGCTGCTTGTACTTTTGATTTACTATTCTTAATTTCTTTAACGATAATGCGAGATGCATCTTTGTCTAGCCCTTCACGAATAAGCACATCTTGTTTACGCATCTTACCGTTACCAACCGAGTCTTTAACTTCTAGGCAACTCACCTCAATACCACGCTTAACAAGCTTCATTCGCAGAATATCTTGCAATTGATCTAATTGAAAATCACTATCGGCATGCATCGTCAGTACGTTATCTGACTGTTCAACCCGTGCATCAGTTCCTCGAAAGTCAAAACGATTACTCACTTCACGATTAGCTTGGTCAACCGCATTCGTTAACTCATGTTTATCAACTTCTGAAACGATATCAAATGAGGGCATGTCTATCTCCTATAAGTCTTGAAATTATAATGCGTAGTTTATCACTATCACCTGCTCAACCACGAGGATGATGTTCTGTATGTATATTCTTTAAACGCTCTTTTGCAACATGGGTATATATTTGTGTTGTAGAAAGATCGGAGTGACCTAATAATAATTGCACAACACGTAAATCGGCCCCATGATTCAATAAATGTGTTGCAAAAGCATG
>WTAY01000005.1 GCA_013139345.1 Methylophaga sp.
AGAAAAAACGGATTCGTAAAGATTTTGGCAAACGCCCAAGTATCTTGAATGTTCCTAA
The DNA here is from genome assembly GCA_013139345.1 of Methylophaga sp. Classification (GTDB taxonomy): domain Bacteria; phylum Pseudomonadota; class Gammaproteobacteria; order Nitrosococcales; family Methylophagaceae. Next base: position 59 of record WTAY01000005.1, read on the forward strand.
TCTAATTGCTACGCAAGTAGATTCTTATCAGGAATTCTTACAACAAGGTATTTCTGCAGACGAACGTGCATCGAGAGGCTTACATGCCGCGTTTAGTTCTGTTCTTCCTATTAAAAGTCACACTGGTAAGGCTGAGTTACAATACGTCAGCTATCGCCTAGGTACACCATCATTTGACGTGAAAGAATGTCAACTTCGTGGCGTGACTTATGCTGCACCCTTAAGAGTAAAAATGCGTCTTGTCATTTATGATAAAGATGCCCCTGCAAAATCTAAAGTAGTTAAAGAGATTAAAGATCAGGAAGTATATATGGGAGAAATCCCACTAATGACAGAGAAAGGTAACTTTGTTATTAACGGTACTGAACGTGTTATCGTATCTCAGCTTCACCGTTCACCTGGTGTATTCTTTGATAGTGATAAAGGTAAATCACATTCATCCGGTAAAATTTTATTTAATGCACGTGTAATCCCATACCGTGGTTCTTGGCTTGACTTTGAATTTGATCACAAAGACGGTGTTTTTGTTCGTATCGATCGTCGTCGTAAATTGCCAGCAACTGTATTATTACGTGCACTTGAATACACAACAGAAGAAATCTTAGACATCTTCTTCGATCATGACACATTCACTAAGAAAGGTGATGAGTTTGAATTAGCGTTAGATCCTCAACGTTTACGCGGTCAAACAGTGCCTTGCGATATTACGCTACCAAATGGTGATGTCTTAGTTGAAGCAGAGAACCAAATTACAGGTCGTCATGTTCGCCAAATGACAAAAGCCAATATGGCTAGCTTGATGGTTCCAGCTGATTATTTGATCGGCCGTATTCTTTCTAAAGACTTAGTTGATACAGATAGTGGTGAATTACTATTTTCTGCTAATGATGAAATTACAGAAGAAGTATTAGAAACATTCGAACGTTTTGATATTTCGACTATTGAAGTTATCTATTCAAATGACTTAGATAAAGGCCCGTATATTTCAGACACATTACGCCTTGATGAAACTAAGAGCGTATTAGAAGCTAAAGTTGAAATCTACCGTATGATGCGCCCAGGTGAGCCACCAACGGAAGATTCTGCGAATAACTTATTTAAGAATTTATTCTTCACTAGCGAACGTTATGACTTGTCGGCTGTAGGTCGAATGAAGTTTAACCGCCGCATCGGTACAGAAGGCGTTGAAGGTGAAGGCGTTTTATCTAAGCAAGATATTCTGGATGTATTGCTTGAACTGATTTCAATCAGAAATGGTAACGGTATTGTTGATGATATCGATCACCTTGGTAACCGACGTGTACGTAGTGTTGGTGAAATGGCCGAAAACCAATTCCGAGTTGGTTTAGTTCGTGTAGAACGTGCTGTTCGTGAACGTTTAAGTATCGCAGAGTCTGAAGGTTTAATGCCTCAGCAATTAATTAATGCAAAACCCGTTGCTGCAGCGATTAAAGAATTCTTTGGTTCTAGTCAGTTATCTCAGTTTATGGATCAAAATAATCCATTATCTGAAGTAACACACAAACGTCGTGTTTCTGCATTAGGCCCCGGTGGTTTAACACGTGAACGTGCAGGATTTGAAGTACGTGACGTACATCCAACACACTATGGTCGTGTATGTCCTATCGAAACACCTGAGGGTCCAAACATCGGTTTGATCAACTCTCTAGCGGTTTATGCACGTACTAATGAATATGGTTTCATTGAAACGCCATACCGTAAAGTAATTGATGGTGTTGCAACATCTGATATTGAATATTTATCAGCGATTGATGAAGGTGAGTTTAAAATTGCCCAAGCAACAATCACATTGAATGATAAAAATGAAATTCAAGAAAACATGGTGCCATGTCGTCATAAGAATGAATTTTCATTAATGCCTGCTGATCAAGTTCAGTATATGGATGTGTCGCCACGACAAGTTGTTTCTGTGGCTGCGTCATTGATTCCATTCCTTGAGCATGATGATGCTAACCGTGCTTTGATGGGCTCAAACATGCAACGTCAGGCTGTTCCTACATTACGTGCTGAAAAGCCAATCGTTGGTACTGGTATGGAGCGTGCTGTAGCACGTGACTCCGGTGTAATGGTTATTGCTAAACGTGGTGGTACAGTTGATTCTGTTGATGCTAGTCGTGTTGTTATTCGTGTAAATGATGCTGAAGCGGGTGATGCTGATTCTGGTGTAGATATCTACACATTAATTAAATATGCTCGCTCAAACCAAAGCACATGTATCAATCAACGTCCACTTGTTAAGCCCGGTGATGTGATTGCTAAAGGTGATATTCTTGCCGATGGCCCATCTACTGATAAAGGTGAATTAGCATTAGGTCAAAACATGCTAATCGCATTTATGCCTTGGAATGGTTACAACTTTGAGGATTCAATTCTTGTTTCTGAACGTGTTGTAAAAGAAGATCGTTTCACAACGATTCATATCCAAGAACTTAATTGTTTAGCACGTGATACTAAATTAGGCACTGAGGAAATCACCAGTGATATTCCTAATGTTAGCGAAGGCGCATTATCTAAGTTAGATGAATCAGGTATCGTTTATGTCGGTGCTGAAGTTAAACCAGGTGATATTCTTGTTGGTAAAGTAACACCAAAAGGTGAAACTCAATTAACACCAGAAGAGAAATTACTCCGTGCAATCTTTGGTGAAAAAGCGGCAGATGTTAAAGATTCATCTTTACGTGTGCCAACAAGTACTTTTGGTACGGTTATTGATGTTCAAGTCTTCACGCGCGAAGGTGTGGATAAAGATGAGCGTGCTGTTGCAATTGAAAAAGCAGAACTTGATAAAGTACGTGCTGATTTAAAAGATCAACATCGTATTATTGTTGATGATGTTTTCGCTCGTTTAGAAAAATCATTAACGGGTAAAGTTGCAATAAAAGCACCAGGTTTAGATAAAGGCGCTAAAGTTACTAAGAGCTACTTAGGCAAGTTAGAGCATGCTAAATGGTTTGAGATTCAAATGGAATCTGACACATTAAATGCTCAATTAGAACAAGCTTCAGTACAGCTTAAACAGTATCGTCAAGATATGGATGATCAGTTTGAAATCAAGAAAGATAAATTGATTTCAGGCCATGATTTGGCAGCTGGTGTACAACGTATGGTTAAGGTTTTCTTAGCGGTTAAACGTCGCATCCAACCGGGTGATAAAATGGCCGGTCGTCATGGTAATAAAGGTGTTATCTCAAACATCGTACCTGTTGAAGATATGCCTTACACTGCTGATGGTCGTCCTGTTGATATCGTGTTGAACCCACTGGGTGTACCTTCACGAATGAATATCGGTCAGGTACTTGAGATTCACTTAGGTTGGGCTGCAAAAGGTCTTGGTTTCAAAATCGCTGATATGTTAGATGAAAAGCGTGAAATGGCTGAAATCCGTGAGTTCTTGGCTAAGGTTTACAACACGAGTGGTAAACAAGAAGACTTAGATTCATTATCTGATGATGAAATTATTGAGTTAGCAGGTAACTTGCGTGGTGGTGTGCCAATGGCTACACCAGTATTCGATGGCGCGCAAGAAACTGAAATAAAAGATATGCTTGAATTAGCGGGTTTACCACGTAGTGGTCAAGCACAGTTGATTGATGGTCGAACAGGTGAGTATTTCGATCGCCCAGTTACTGTTGGTTACATGCATATGTTGAAATTGAATCATTTAGTTGATGACAAAATGCATGCGCGTTCTACTGGTCCTTATAGTCTAGTAACGCAACAGCCATTAGGTGGTAAAGCACAGTTTGGTGGTCAGCGATTTGGTGAGATGGAGGTATGGGCACTACAAGCTTATGGTGCTGCTTATACACTTCAAGAAATGTTAACAGTGAAATCAGATGATGTTGCAGGTCGTACAAAGATCTATAAAAACATTGTGGATGGTGATTATCGTATGGATGCAGGTATGCCTGAATCCTTCAAAGTTCTAACGCATGAGATTCGTTCTCTAGGTATTGATATCGAATTAGTTGAAGACTAATTTCAGATTAAATCCTATTTGTTAGCAAGATAATCACACTATTGCCGGTAAACGGCAGCGGAGAAAGAAATATGAAAGACTTACTTAATCTGTTAAAGCAACAATCAACATCAGATGAGTTTGATGCCATTCGAATTGGCCTTGCATCACCTAAAATGATGCGTTCATGGTCATTCGGAGAGGTTAAAAAGCCAGAAACAATTAACTACCGTACATTTAAGCCTGAGCGTGAAGGTTTATTCTGTAGTAAGATTTTTGGCCCAGTAAAAGATTACGAATGTTTGTGTGGTAAATACAAACGTTTAAAACACCGTGGTGTTATCTGTGAAAAATGTGGTGTTGAAGT
>WTAY01000218.1 GCA_013139345.1 Methylophaga sp.
TGATGTACTTGGCCGGATTTGTAGGAGCTTGGTGGCTAGGCCGACTTCGTGCTGAGCGTTATGGTTGGACTGTTGAGCAAGTTGAAGACTTATTATTTTATGGGGCTATCGGCGTTATTGTTGGTGGTCGCTTGGGTTATATTCTATTTTATGATTTAGCTAATAATTTAGCTCAGCCATTAAATATCTTAAAAGTGTGGCAAGGCGGCATGTCATTTCATGGCGGCTTATTGGGCGTGCTCACCTCTTTTTGGTTGTTTTCTAGAAAGACGGGCTATTCCTATGCAAGTATTAGTGACTTTATAGCCCCTATGGTGCCCGTTGGTCTATTCTTTGGCCGTATTGGTAACTTTATCAATGCTGAATTATGGGGAAAAGTGAGTGATGTACCTTGGGCGATGGTGTTTCCAAATGGAGGTCCATTAGCTCGGCACCCCTCCATGCTTTATGAGGCTGTGCTTGAAGGTTTACTGCTGTTTATTATTTTATGGCTTTATTCATCAAAACCAAGACCTGTAGGGGCTGTATCAGGCTTGTTTTTATTAGCTTATGGTGTATTTAGGTTCATCGTAGAGTTTGTGCGAATTCCTGATCAGCAGTATGGCTATTTAGCATTAGATTGGTTAACGATGGGTCAGGTTCTTTCATTGCCGATGATTATTTTAGGTGCTGTTGTGATGTTGCGCGCTTATCGACGTTCATAGTTCAAGCAAAATGACGGTCCAAATTGTGATGGCCATAACGATACTTAATAAAACAGCTAAGGAACCGTAATCTTTAGCTCGGCCAGACAAAACATGGTGTCCGGTACCGATACGATCAACAAGGCATTCAAGCGCTGAGTTTAGAGTTTCTACGATTAAAATTATCAAGAGGCTCACAATCATAGCAAGGCGCTCATAACTAGATACATCTAGAAAGAAGCTGAGGCCACTGAACATTATGAGGGCAATAAATTCTTGTAAAAAAGCGGCTTCGTTAACAAGGGCTGATTTGAAGCCTTGCCAAGAATAAAGGCCTGCATAGAAAAGTCGCATAATTCCCGTATTTTTTTTCATATAAATTAAGCCTAGAAGTTATCCCGATAAGGTAAGGTCATTTTGAGGGTGATGTCTCAAAAAATGTGCCCACATGTTAATATCTTAGCTTAATTTAGATTTGCGAGCGTTTGAACTGTTTTATGAGTTATCAAGATCATTATGATGTTATTGTTGTTGGAGGTGGCCATGCGGGTACCGAAGCCGCATTAGCCTCTGCGCGTCAGGGTGTAAAAACCATGTTACTGACACAAAATATCGAAACCTTAGGTCAAATGAGTTGTAACCCTGCTATTGGTGGTATTGGTAAAGGGCATTTGGTTAAAGAAGTCGATGCTTTGGGTGGAGTTATGGCTCAGGCGGCAGATCTTGGTGGCATTCAGTTTCGTATATTAAATGCCAGTAAAGGTCCGGCTGTTAGAGCAACCCGTGCTCAGGCCGATCGAGTCCGTTATAAAGCGGCTGTTCGTGCTGCTTTAGAGTCACAAGAGAACTTATTTTTATTTCAACAAACGGTTGATGATCTTGTTGTTGAAAACGATCGCGTGGTTGGCGTGGTGACTCAAGCAGGTTTACGGTTCTCTGCAAAATCAGTGGTATTAACGGTTGGCACATTCCTTGGTGGCTTAATTCATATTGGAATGGAGAATCATCAAGGAGGACGAGCCGGTGATCCTGCTTCCATCTCTTTAGCACAACGTTTACGTGCGTTACCATTTCGTGTAGATCGTTTAAAAACGGGAACGCCACCGCGTATTGCAACGAATAGTATCGATTTATCAGAACTAGCGGAACAGCCGGGTGACACACCTACACCGATGTTTTCATTTTTAGGAAAACCATCAGATCATCCTGAGCAGATCTCCTGCTACATCACTCATACTAATGAGTCGACACATGATGTGATCCGGAATAATTTGGATCGGTCACCGATGTATAGCGGTGAAATTGAGGGGATTGGACCCCGTTACTGTCCTTCGATTGAAGATAAAGTAGTCCGCTTTGCTGACCGAACGTCACATCAGATCTTTCTTGAGCCAGAAGGGTTGAATTGTGGTGAAGTCTATCCGAATGGTATCTCAACAAGTTTACCATTTGATGTGCAATATGAGATTGTTCGTTCAATGAAAGGTCTGGAGAATGCCCACATTACGCGACCTGGTTATGCGATTGAATATGACTTCTTTGATCCACGTGATTTACAGCCGTGGTTAGAAACGAAACATATGGCAGGTTTATTCTTTGCCGGCCAAATTAATGGTACAACGGGTTATGAAGAAGCGGCAGCTCAAGGTTTAATTGCAGGTTTAAATGCCGGTTTGCAAGCGCGTGAAATGGATCCGTGGTTCCCACGTCGTGATGAAGCCTATATTGGTGTGATGATTGATGACTTGATTACATCAGGCACACAAGAGCCGTATCGAATGTTTACCAGTCGGGCAGAATATCGTTTGATTTTGCGTGAAGATAATGCCGATTTACGTTTAACACCAAAAGGTCGAGAACTAGGTTTAGTCAGTGATGATCGTTGGGCAATATTTACTGAAAAGCGTGAGGCGGTTGAAAAAGAAACTCGCCGATTAGAAGCCTATAAATTTAGTCCTGAGAAAATAGACCAAGCACTTGCCGAGCAAGTATTGGGTGAGCCATTAAAGAAAGTTAATTCAGCCATAGAATTATTACGTCGCCCGAGTGTTGATTATCAAGGTTTATTAACATTACTTGGTGAAGAACGTTCGGTTGCCGAAGAGGTATCAGAACAAGTCGTTATTCAAACCAAATATGCAGGCTATATTACCCGCCAACAAAATGACATTGATCGTTTACAACGTAATGAAGATACAGTGTTGCCGGCAGATCTAGATTATAAGCACGTTCGAGGCTTATCAAATGAAGTGCGAGAAAAGCTTGAGAATGCACGACCTAATAATCTAGGTCAAGCAGCACGTATCTCTGGCGTAACCCCAGCAGCCGTCTCTATCTTATTGGTACATTTAAAACGAAGCAGCGGCGAGGCATTGAATGGCTAGAGAGTTATTGCAAGAGATTACGGAAGGTTGTCAGCAATTAGGTTTAACATTAAGCACTGAGCAGTGTGAACGATTACGTGCTTATGTTGAGTTACTCGATAAGTGGAACAAGGTGTATAACCTGAGTTCGATTCGTGATCCTCAAGAAATGGTCAGCCGTCATATATTAGATAGCTTGTCTATTTTGCCGTATCTAAACGGTGATTCATTACTTGATGTTGGTACGGGTGCCGGCTTGCCAGGAATTCCAGTCGCGATAGCAAATCCTGATATGGCCGTTACTTTATTAGATACTAATTCTAAAAAAACCCGGTTTTTACAACAGGCTAAAGC
>WTAY01000137.1 GCA_013139345.1 Methylophaga sp.
ATTACTTTTTGCTTGAGCGATAACGGCTTCTAAACCGCCCTCTTCTTCTGCCAGTAAATTAAGGTGACAGTGTGAGTCTATAAACATGATTAAGCTTCTTTGGGGTTACATTGTGTGTGTGACTTTATCGGATTTTAATCGATCAGCCAAATAGGTTTCAATTTTGTTTTTTACTATGGTTCCAGAACCATCTAAATCACTAAAGTGAACACCAATCCCTGCTGCTTGATTACCTTGTGCTCCTTTTGGTGTTAACCAAGCAATGGTGCCTGCTACGGGAATTCTTTCAGCTTCTTTCATTAGTGTTAATAAGATGAATACTTCTTCGCCTAATTCATAAACTTTATTGGTAGGGATAAATATTCCACCACTTTTTAAAAAGGGCATATAGGCATGATAAAGCATGTTTTCATCACTGATCTTGAGTGACAAAATACCTTTCCGTGGATTCATAGCCATAGTTTTCTTACCTTAGGGTTTAGCGGTTAAGTGCTGATGTTCTATTTAGGTCTCGTTGCATTACTGAAACCATAAATTGCTCTATTAACAAGGTCTTGTTAATGTTATTTGAAGACGATATTAACTTTATTGTAGCGATGATGCAATCGTAAATAATCCAGTATTGCGTACTATTATGGCCATCGCCCTGTTCTTGTATTTTAAGCAAGCGTATTTTTATTTTGTTTTGTAAATAATTGAACACCATTAATAGATCATACTGCAACCAGTCCTTTGCTAAAAGGACTGGGTTAGCTCGACCTTGTAATAATGATTCAAAGTCATCATCAAGTTGTTGAAGTTTATTTATTAAGTCACCCTCAAGCATCTTTAAAACTGCAAGGGGGGCCCCTTTTGCTAATTTTAATAGTGGTAAAACATCTGCCTGTTGATCCAGTGTAGCTTGTTGTTGTAGCCAGTGAATTGCACTTTCTTGAGATGGTGTCGGTAAACTTATTTTTTGGCAACGGCTTAAAATTGTAATTGGCAATTGTTCAGGTTTTGCAGAAGCTAGAATTAATATCGTGTTCTTTTGCGGTTCTTCAAGCAACTTTAATAGACTGTTATTGGCATTTATATTCATGTTTTCAGCAGGAGCTATAATCACGGTCTTCCATTGTGCAACCGTTGGTGTCAGTTCTTGTTTATCTTTTAGCTGACGGATTTGTTCTATTTTTATTTGCTTGCCAGCTTCTTCTGGTTGAATACAATTGTGATCAGGATGGCTACCTGCTGTAAATAATTGACAGCTATGACAGTGACCACATATTTGTTGATCCTGATTATTTTCACAGAGTATTGTTGCAGCAATATGATTGGCTAGACTTAGTTTTCCTAGGCCAGATACACCGGTCAAAATGAGCGCATGTGGAAGACGTTGCTGCTTCATTTGTTGGCGAATATTCTGCCATTGAGATTCCTGCCATGGATATAACATTTACAGTAAGGGCTGAAGAATGCGTGTTAATTGATGTTCAATTTCAGCAATTGATTGACTCGCATCAATAATCTTTATGCGTTGTGGTTCTTTTTCAGCACGCTCTAAATAACAGTTTCTCACTTTCTGGAAGAAGTCGACTTTCTCTTGTTCAAAACGGTCTACACCTTGGTTTCTACTTAGAACGCGCTGTTGTCCTAATTCAACAGGTAAGTCGAAAAGTAATGTGAGATCAGGTTGTAAACCATTTAGCGTCCACTGTGCCAGTTCATTAATACGCTGTTGCTCGATACCTCGACCACCACCTTGATAGGCAAATGTAGCATCAGTAAAGCGATCTGATAATACCCACTCACCACGCTCAAGAGCTGGTTTTATAACTTGTGCAACATGTTCTGCACGGGCAGAAAACATAAGTAAAAGCTCGGTATCAACCGCCATTCCAGTTTCTGTAGGTGTTAATAGCAATGTTCTTATCGCTTCACCAAGCTCTGTTCCACCAGGTTCGCGTGTTACTTTTAGCTGTTTTCCATTCTCAGATAAATAACGCTGAATAAAGGCGAGTTGTGTTGACTTCCCTGCCCCTTCTATTCCTTCGATACTGATAAATAGTGACTTCATTATTTTTTCTTTTTCAACTGGTACTTTCTAACCGCTTTGTTATGAGCCGTTAATGTATTAGAGAAAATATGGCGACCATCTTGCCCTGTTGCTACAAAATAAAGGCTTTTCCCATCAGCCGGATGCAATGCTGCATGAATAGCTTCTTTGCTCGGCAAGGCGATAGGTGTTGGCGGTAGACCATATCGAGTATAGGTATTGTAAGGTGTATCTTTCCTCAAGTCTTTACGACGAATATTGCCTTTATATTGCTCTCCCATTCCATAAATAACGGTGGGGTCAGTTTGCAGGCGCATTCCTTTTTCTAACCTACGAACAAATACGCCAGCAATTTGAGCGCGTTCCTCAGCAATGCCTGTTTCTTTTTCAATGATGGATGCCATGATCAATGCATCATACTTTGTTTTATAAGGTAAGTTCTCAGCCTTGTTTTTCCAAGCATCATCTAAGACTGATGTCATCAGTTGATGTGCGCGTTGCAATAGTTGCTTATCGCTTGTTCCAGCAGTAAAAAAATAGGTTTCAGGTAAGAATTCACCCTCCCCATGACCGGCATACTCAATAGCGACCATAACGCTAGCTAAGTCTGTTTCAGTGAGTGTTTTCTTTATTCTACTATCATTAATCAGCATATCAATGAGTTGCTGGCTGTTTAATCCCTCAACAATAGTGAATGCATATTGAATTACTTTGCCAGAAGTTAATTGTTCAAGTAATTCAGGTAAGGTTGTGTTCTCTTTTATAAGATACTCACCCGTTTTAATTAGATGTGCCTTATTTTGCAAGCGTCCATAAATGTACAAATAATCTACAGGAAATGGTGAGATACCTGCATTTTTAAGATCTCGACTTATTTGTTTTAGGTTGCTACCCGGTTTAACGGTATAAACAAAGCCATCTTTGGGAACGTTTAGAAAGGAAGCTTTAAAACGATCATGTTCATAATTAATAACAATGGTGGCTACACTTAAAAAAAGAATACCCATAATCAACAACTTTGTAATTAAGCGCATCTTATCTTTTCACCATAGATAAGGCCTGCTGCAACTGTTGCGTTATGCTGCCAAGCGTGTATTTTTTTTCTATATCGACAACATCTATTACAGGCCAAATACCATTTATGCTATTACAAACAAATACTTCATCTGCTTTTCTTAAGTCATTTCGAGTAATAACCGTCTCTTTAATTAGCAAACCAAGTTGACTTGCAAGATGCATAATTTGTGCTCGCATAATTCCTGCAACACCTGATTTGTTTAATAAAGGAGTTAAAAGCTGATTAGACTTAGACTTCACGATGAAAACATTGCTCATTGTGCCTTCAACCAAATTATTAGATTGATCAAACATTAAACCTTCAGCTATCTCTGCGTTATCCCATTCATTACGAGCTAAAACATTATCAAGCCGATTAAGATGCTTAATACCTGCCAAGCTTGTATTTTCTGATAATTTATGCTGACAAAAACGAACTGAAACACCTGTTAAACTGTGGCTTTCTGGATAGTTTGGCAAAGGATGCGTTGAAATAATACGTGTTGGTTCAACCGTGTTTTCGGCAAGGTAACCTCGGCCGCCACTGCCTCGCGTAATCATTATTTTAATCACAGCATCAGAATCACTTAGGTTTTGATACACCTCAATTAATTCTTTGCGTAATAGCTCAAGCTGTCGAAATGGAATATTAAGTCGGCCACAGCCATCTAAAAGTCTTTTTAGATGAGCTTCAATAAACTCTGGGATACCGTGACGAAATGCGATAGTTTCAAAAAGGCCATCTCCATACTGTAGACCTCGATCTGAAACAGCGATTCTATCTTCGGGCTTTCCGTTAACAAGAACCACTTTTATATTAGTCTCTTAAGTTAACTTCTTAAAGATGATTGTACCATTTGTTCCGCCAAAACCAAACGAGTTAGACATGGCTATATCAATTGGCATTTGGCGGGCAGTGTGAGGTACATAATCTAAATCACATTCAGGATCTGGATTGTCGAGATTGATTGTTGGCGGGGCAACCTGATCTTGAATAGCGAGCACACTAAATACAGCTTCAACACCACCTGCGGCACCTAACAAGTGACCAATCATAGATTTTGTTGAGCTAACTGCAACATCATATGCTGCTGAACCAAAGGCTGATTTTAATGCTTGAGTCTCGCCGGCATCACCTGCTGGTGTTGATGTACCATGTGCATTCACGTAGTCGATCTGTTCAGGTGTTAATCCGGCATCAGCCATTGCATTTTTCATGCAACGAGCTGCACCTTCACCGCCAACAGAAGGTGAGGTCATATGGTATGCATCCGAACTCATTCCTGAACCAGCAAGTTCTGCATAAATATGTGCACCACGCTTAACTGCATGTTCATACTCTTCAAGAACAACCATGCCTGCACCATCCCCAAGAACAAAACCATCACGATCTTTATCCCATGGGCGGCTAGCAGCTTGAGGATCATCATTTCGTGTAGATAGTGCACGTGCAGCGGCAAAACCACCTAGGCCTGTCTTAGATGTCGACATTTCGGCACCACCGGCAAGCATGACATCAGCGTCACCGTATTGAATCATGCGGCCTGCTGAAGCAATATTGTGTGTTCCACTTGAACAAGCTGTTGCTATCGCAATATTTGGGCCTTTTAGACCAAACATGATCGACAAGTTACCTGCGACCATATTAATGATATTACTAGGAACAAAGAAAGGAGATATTTTTCTTGGGCCACCTTTAAGGTAAGAATCATAACCTGCTTCAATACCTGGTAAACCACCAATACCTGCACCAATGGCAACACCAAAACGTACAGCATTTTCATCGGTAATTTCAATACCCGAGTCTTCGATAGCTTCTTTACCAGCAGCAATACCATAATGAATAAAGGTATCCATCTTTTTAGCATCTTTACGAGGAATAATACTCGTGATATCAAAGTTTTTGATACTGCCACCAAAGCGAACAGAGAAGTCAGAAACATCAAAGACAGTAAGGGGAGCAATACCACTCTTACCTGCGAGAATGTTTTCCCACGTTTCTTTCACATTTAAACCAACTGGTGTGATTGCACCAAGGCCAGTTATTACAACACGACGTTTAGACATCTGGTCTCCCCTTTCTTTTTGCTATCGCTTAAAACAACATAGCCGCCTAGAGTGCGTGAACACTTCTAGGCGGCTATGGTAAAGCAATTAGTAATATTAAGACTGAACTGAATTAATATAATTAACAGCTTCGCTAACTGTAGTGATTTTCTCAGCATCTTCATCTGGGATTTCACATTCGAATTCTTCTTCAAGTGCCATTACTAATTCAACAGTATCTAAAGAATCAGCACCCAAATCATCAATAAATGAAGCTTCAGTTGTAACTTCATCTGGGTTAACACCTAGTTGTTCAACAACAATGTCTTTTACTCGAGCTACGATATCACTCATAACGTATGTTTCCTTCAGTGGTTAAATACATAAAACGTGAACGCATTTTATAGTGCGGGCACTTTAGAGACAAGCTAAATCACATAATTAAGGGTTCAACCTAGTGTTAAATGGCTTGCTAGAGCTAAAATTAGCTCATTAATTCATATACATACCGCCGTTTACATTTAGGTTCTCACCAGTAATGTATGCGGCAGGTTCACTAGCCAAGAAGCTAACTGCCGCAGCAATTTCTTCTGGTTCGCCTAATCGTTTAATAGGTACTTGAGATAATAGTGCTGTTTTATGATCATCAGACAAAGAACTTGTCATGTCGGTATCAATAAAACCTGTAGCAACCGTGTTAACAGTAATTCCTCGTGGCCCTACTTCACGTGCTAATGATTTGCTAAAACCAATAACACCCGCTTTTGCAGCTGCGTAGTTTGTTTGACCAGCATTACCCATTACGCCAACAACAGAAGTGATTGTAATAATACGGCCCCAACGCGCCTTAGTCATTGCACGTATGCAACGTTTAGTCACTGTGAAAATTGGCGTTAGGTTAGTATCAATGATGTCATTCCACTCATCATTTTTCATTCGCATTAATAGGTTGTCACGTGTAATACCGGCATTATTGACCAAAATACTTGGCGCACCATATTGTGATTCTGTTGCAGAGACAACCGCTTCGATAGAGTCCGCATCGGTTACATTAAGAACCATGCCTGAACCTGTAACGCCTGCTTCTTGCAAAAAGGCAGTGATTGTTTCAGCCCCACCTTCTGATGTCGCCGTACCAACAACGGTGGCTCCTTGCTGACCTAAACTTAATGCTATTGCACGACCGATACCACGGGTAGCACCCGTTACTAATGCAATTTTACCTTCTAAACTCATGAGGTTTCTCCTAATGCTTTAACTGCTTTTTCTAATGTTGCTGTATCTAATACAGGGTATGCGACTACTGATTTATCGATACGTTTAGTTAACCCTGCTAATACTTTACCTGGACCACACTCTACGATTTTATCAACACCTTGCTGTGCTAAATATTGCACTGTTTCAACCCAACGAACGGGGCTGTGTAATTGCTGTGCTAATAAGCTTTTAATTTCATCAGAATCAGAACTGCTTGTCACACTGACATTGTGAACAACAGGTGTCAGTGGCGACTCAACTGTAATAATTGTTAGTGCCGCAGCTAAGTTTTCTGCTGCTGGCTTCATCAATGCACAATGTGATGGTACGCTGACAGGTAATAGTAAAGCGCGTTTAGCACCCTGTTCTTTTGCTAAATCAATGGCTTTATTTACCGCATTAACGGCGCCTGCAATAACCACTTGGCCAGGAGAGTTAAAGTTAACAGCCTCAACAACACCTAATGCAGCAGCTTCATCACATAATGCTTTCACAGAGTCATCATCTAAGCCTAGAATTGCAGCCATAGCACCTTTACCAGCGGGTACTGCTTTTTGCATAAATTGACCACGTTGTGCTACTAGTTTTATAGCATCTGAAAAGTCTAGTGCGCCAGCAGCCACTAGTGCTGAGTATTCACCAAGACTATGACCTGCAAAAAAGTCAGGTTTAATATCAGTCGTTTTCTGCCAACAGCGCCATACAGCAATACCTGCTGCAAGCATCGCAGGTTGAGTTTTATCTGTTTGATTTAGTTCTTCTACAGGACCATTAGAAACAAGATCCCAAAGGTCATAGCCTAAAGCATCAGATGCTTGTGAGAATGTTTCTTGAACTTCTGGAAATTGAACTGCTAAGTCTGATAGCATCGTTAAAGATTGAGATCCCTGACCGGGAAATACAAAAGCTAAACTCATTTAATAAACCTCAAAGGTTAAGGATATAGACCAAGGTCTTTTTAAGCGCTAAGGCTAATATTTTAGTAGTGCCGATCCCCAGGTGAATCCACCACCAAAGGCTTCTAGCAATAATGTTTCACCACGTTGGATGCGACCATCGCGTACCGCGACATCTAATGCCAAGGGAATAGATGCTGCAGAGGTATTACCATGTTCATCAACCGTCACGACAACGTGATCCATAGGCATACTTAATTTTTTAGCTGTAGCAGAAATAATTCGAATGTTTGCTTGATGTGGAATTAACCAATCAATATCTTTTTTAGTAAGATCATTTGCAGCAAGTGTTTCATCAACAATGCTACTTAAAGTACGTACAGCGACTTTAAATACATCATTACCTTGCATTTCAATATAGGCAGGATTATTACTTTCAACTGCACCGGGACCTGTAGGAACATTAAGGAGTTTATTGTAACTACCATCACAGTGAATATGGGTCGATAAGATACCTGTTTCTTCAGAAGCTTGTAATATCACCGCACCGGCACCATCACCAAAAAGAACACAGGTGTTTCTATCCGTCCAGTCAACGATACGAGACAATGCTTCTGCACCGATAACAAGTGCATTTTTAACACTGCCAGACTTAATGAACTTGTCAGCAATCGTTAAAGCATAAACAAAGCCTGTACATACAGCTTGAACATCAAAAGCAGGACAACCACTGATATTTAATTTTTCTTGAACCAATGATGCTGTACTAGGAAAAATTTGAGGGGGTGTCGTTGTGGCAACGATAATTAAATCAATATCATCATTATTGATTCCTGCTGCCTCTATAGCTTGTTCAGCCGCAAAAAAAGCAAGATCAGTTGTGGTGTGGTCTTCTGCAACAATATGGCGTTTCTTTATGCCGGTGCGAGATTGAATCCATTCGTCCGTTGTTTCCACCATTTTTTCAAGATCTTGGTTTGACAGTACCTTTTCAGGCAAATAACTACCTGTCCCAGCAATTCTTGAATAGATCATCCAGTGTGTCCTTCCAGCAACGCTTCCAAGTGTTTACTTATATTTTTAGGTACATCATGTTCAGCTTCGATAATGGCAATATTAATTGCATTAGCAAAACCAACTTCATCTGTTCCACCATGACTTTTAATCACAATACCTTGCAAACCAATAAAATTTGCGCCGTTATAAGCTCTAGGATCAAGCTCATCACGAAAATGTTTTAATACAGGTGAAGCAATAAAACCAGCAATCTTAGTGAAGATATTGCGACCAAATGATTGGCGTAAAAAATGACGAATCATGTGGATAACGCCTTCACTTGCTTTCAAGGCAACATTACCAACAAAACCATCACAAACAAGGACGTCAACTTCACCCGCATATAAACCATCGCCTTCAACAAAGCCGTGGTAGTTTAAATCTGTTTCTCTAAGTAAACGAGCCGCTTCTTTTACGCGCTCATTTCCTTTAATCTCTTCTTCACCAATATTGAGCAAGCCAACAGTAGGGTTTTTCTTACCATCCACTAATTCTGCTAATACGGCCCCCATTACAGCAAACTGCACTAGATGCTCGGCACTAGAATCAATATTCGCACCTAAATCTAGAACGTAGGTGTGCCCTTTGATTGTAGGTAAAGCAGATACAATTGCAGGACGCTCAATGCCTGGTAATGTTTTCAACACAAAACGCGCTGTAGCCATAAGTGCACCGGTATTTCCAGCACTCACACATGCTGCTGCTGTTCCATCTTTTACAAGATTAATGGAAACTCGCATTGATGAGTCTTTTTTACCTCGCAAAGCCAGCGCTGGAGACTCATCCATTGCCACAGTCTGAGAGGCATGGTGGATAATTAAACGATCATTATCCTCTGCGTCATACTGCTGTAAGTGACTTTGGATAACGTCTTTATCGCCAACTAAAATCAATGTTACGTTTGGGTGAGTTTTAAGGGCTGAAATAGCAGCGGGGATCACAACCTTAGGTCCGTGATCCCCGCCCATTGCATCAATAGAGATTGTTAAGCTCAATTGATTAAGCCTTATTCGCTTTTGTCAGCGATAACTTTACGGCCACGGTAGTAACCGTCAGCAGTTACATTGTGGCGAAGGTGTAATTCACCAGATGTTGAATCAACTGATAATGTTTCAGCTGTTAACGCATCATGTGAACGGCGCATGCCGCGACGTGATGTACTTTTTTTGCTTTTCTGAACTGCCATTTTAGTAAAACTCCTAACCTAAATAAATAATTTCTAATCTTTTGATTTTAGTGCTGCAAGCACTGCAAACGGTGAGACTTTTTTCTCAACGCCTTCTTCAATTTCTTCCCCAGCAAACCATGCTTCAGCTGGTAAACAGCTATGGTCATGCTTTGGTATTAACGGGATAGCTAAAATCAATTCATCTTCAACAATTGAACTCAATATAACGGGGTTATCATTATCTATAACCCATGGCTCATATTGTTCAGCTAAACTTTCAATCTTTCTTTCATTACTGACCATTGCGAGTGAACATTGAACATTCACTTTATATTGCATTGGTTCAGAGCAACGCTCACATATTAACGAAAGCGATGCGGTAAATTCACCATGTACATACGGTGTACCTAAAACCTTATCTACATCAAAGTTCATTTTCACATGAACTGAACCATGATCATCATGAAGCACTTCAGATAAACGGCGCATTACTTTCAGGGGCAGCTCCCCTTCTAAGATTAAACCACTTTTGGCTAATCTGAACGGGTCAATTTCTATAGGTAGTTTTTGATGCATAATCGACGGAATTATATAGTAAATTTTCTTTTTTCGCAAAGCCTAAAGAATGTCTTTATTCTTTAGGCTTACACGATAAAAAGTCTATTAGGTAATGATAGTTATTCTAATTAAAGCTAACGACCAATCTTTTAATTGTTGTGTAACTCTATGACAGCACTAGACTTGTCATCCTCAGACTTGCTTGAGTCATTACGCAGAGAATCGATGTAGTCAAGGTAAGCTTGGTCAATATCGCCCGTAATATAGTTGGCATCAAAACATGATGTATCGAAGCCTTCAACATCATTATGTTTGTTAACTGCGAGTTCTAAGTCTTCTAGGTCTTGATAAATCAGCCAGTCTGCGCCTAATTCTTCCCTTATTTGCTCCACATCACGGTCGTGAGCTACAAACTCTTCCGGTGATGGCATATCAATTCCATAGACATTTGGGTAACGAACTGGAGGTGCTGCTGAAGCAAAATACACTTTACGAGCACCTGCATCTCGTGCCATTTGGACTATTTGTTGTGATGTTGTACCACGTACAATCGAATCATCAACCAATAAAACATTCTTTCCTTCAAACTCAAGCCCGATTGGGTTTAGTTTTTGACGTACTGATTTTTTACGTTGCGTTTGACCTGGCATAATAAATGTACGGCCAATATAACGGTTTTTGATGAAACCCTCGCGGTATGCCACTCCTAATTCATCAGATAATTGTACTGCCGCACTTCGGCTTGTATCTGGAATCGGCATTACGACATCAATATCGTGGTCAGGAAAGTCACGTTTAATCTTTTGGGCTAGTTTTGCTCCCATACGCATTCGGCTTTTATGAACAGAAATACCATCAATGATTGAGTCTGGACGAGCAAAATAAACATATTCAAACATGCATGGTGATAGTACTGGGTTTTCTGCACATTGCTGGGAGTGAATGTTGCCAGAGATATCGATAAAGACACATTCACCAGGAGCGATATCACGCATTAAGGTATAGCCTAACGAATCTACGGCAACACTTTCTGAGGCGATAACATAATCGTTACCCATAGCTGTTTCTTTTTTACCAATAACAACAGGGCGGATACCATAAGGGTCTCGGAATGCTATTACCCCGACTCCTGCAACCATAGCAACAACGGCATAAGCCCCCTTACAGCGGCGGTGCACTGTTTCTACAGCTTTGAAAACATCTTCAGCTTGTGGCTTTAATTTACTTGTTTTTTGTAGCTCATGAGCAAGAATATTAAGTAATACTTCAGAATCAGAATCTGTATTTAAATGACGACGATCACTTTTGAACAGTTCCTCTTTTAGCACTTTAGTATTTGTTAAGTTACCGTTATGAGCTAATGTAATTCCGAAAGGTGAGTTCACATAAAAAGGCTGTGCTTCTGCCGATGTTGAGCAACCAGCAGTTGGGTAACGAACATGACCGATCCCCATATTCCCTTTTAGCTTTAACATATGACGAGTATGGAAAACGTCCTTAACCATACCATTGTCTTTTCGTAGGAAGAATTTGCCTTCCTGATCACACGTTACAATACCAGCGGCATCCTGACCTCGATGTTGTAATACTGTTAAGCCATCATATAAAGCCTGGTTGACTTCTGATTGACTAACGATACCAATAATTCCGCACATAATGAGCCCTGTCTATATTTAGCTAAAGTGTATATATTCTGCAATATCTGTAGGCAAGAAGTTTCTTACCCATATTGCTAGTTTTTCAAAGTGTTCTAGTAACAGTGAATTTTGCCACCAGTCATCATCTGGCATGGGGGTTGCGCCGGCAAGTAGCACCAGTAATGCAACAATCGCGACACCACGAACCAAACCAAAAATAATACCTAGCGCTCTATCAGTCCCTGTTAAGCCTGTTTTCTCTACAATCTGTGATATCAGGTGATTCACTAATGCTCCCAAAATAAGGGTTACAAGAAATAAAGCCGTGAACGCTGTGAATAAACGAATTGAGGGTGTAACAATATAATCGGCCAGTAAGGTCGCGACATGTGGATAAAACATCAAGGCGACCCAAAATGAGAGCGCCCAACTAGCAAGTGATAAAACTTCTTTAATGAAGCCTCGGATAATACTGATTCCTGAAGAAAGCAGAATAATCCCAATAATTAGATAATCAACCCAAACCATAAATATACCGGTTAGTTTTTAAAGGTAATAAAGCGATAAAGTTTATCAGAATGAAGACGATGAACCCATCTATTATTTAATAAATAATGTATTCAGCTTTGATGAATTTTGATTATGGTATTTTTTTAACTATTTGAGATTTTAGGCCAAGTTTTTTATTCAAAAAATCAGATGCCGGTTGAAGTGTCGATTTATCACTATTAGGCCCAATACGAACACGATATATTCTACCCTTTGAGCCATCGCTAGCTTGGATCTTCGCACCATAGCCTAGAGACTGGACTTGTTTTTGTAGTGCGAGTGCATTCTTTTCTACCGAGAAACTAGCAAGTTGTAAAAACCAAGTTTGCGTTACTTTTTCTACCGCCTGACTAGGCGCTGGTAGATTAGAAATAACTGGGGTTTCTTGGGCTTCTTTTTTTGTAACTATTACTTCTTCAGGCTTATCTAAAGCAGTATCAACAGCTGCTAAATTATGTGGGTCAACTAGCGTCTCATCATCATTATTTACAATCTCAACATTTCCATCAGAGATCATATCAATAGAAGAAATAAAACTACCTTGCTGATTGCTATCTTCAAGTTCAGCAGTTTGAGAGTCTTGCTGTGTTGCACTAGACATTAAGAAATAAGCAATTCCACTGAACACACAGACTAACAAGATGGCCCCAATAAGCCGTTGTTGTTGCATCAGTGTCATTGCTCTTCCCCTATAATCTAATGATGATTTTGTGATCCAGTGTCATGATAACTGCTTTTATCATTAGAGATAACCACCTTATCCTTATCATCCGTTACTTTGGGCATTTTTTGCAATGCCACCTCAAGCACTTCGGTGATCCAGCGGACAGGAATAATATCAAGGCCCTCTGTTACATTGTCTGGAATCTCTTTCAGATCTTTAACATTTTCATGAGGAATAAGAACAGTATCAATCCCCCCTCTATGTGCGGCTAATAATTTTTCTTTTAGTCCGCCAATAGCGAGTACTTCTCCACGTAATGTAATTTCACCCGTCATAGCCACATTCGCACGAACAGGAATTCCGGTGATCGCGGATACTAACGATGTACACATGCCTACCCCTGCACTTGGACCGTCTTTAGGTGTCGCACCTTCAGGAACGTGAATATGCACATCATGATTTTGCATAAAGTCAGCAGCAATGCCCCAGTCATTAGAGCGAGAGCGAACAACAGTTGTTGCAGCTTGTATTGACTCTTGCATTACATCACCGAGCTTACCGGTATAAGCTGCTTTACCTTTACCCGGCATTACAGCTGTTTCAATCGTTAATAGCTCACCACCAACTTCTGTCCATGCCAGACCTGTGACTTGACCAACTCGGTCTGTATCTTCAGCAACACCATACTGGAAATGATAAACACCTAGGTAATCTTCGAGATTTTCGCTTGTGACCACCAATTTATTAGTCGGTTTATCTTGTAATATTTGTTTAACCAGTTTGCGACAAATTTTTGAAATTTCTCTTTGTAAATTTCGTACGCCTGCTTCTCGCGTATAACGGCGGATAATTTCTAAAATAGAGTTAGCTTCAATAAGCACTTCATCTTTTTTCAAACCATTATCTTTCAATGCTTTTGGCAAAAGATATTGTGTCGCAATATTCAGCTTTTCATCTTCGGTATAACCAGAAAGACGAATAATTTCCATTCGGTCTTTTAAAGCCTCAGGAATATTAAGCGTATTTGCTGTACACACAAACATAACGTCAGATAGATCATATTCAACTTCAAGGTAATGATCTGAGAAAGTAGAGTTTTGTTCTGGATCAAGCACTTCAAGCAATGCTGATGCAGGATCACCTCTAAAGTCTTGTGCCATTTT
>WTAY01000181.1 GCA_013139345.1 Methylophaga sp.
GCTGCTTACTGGCCAACATGGGAAAAAGAAGTATCTGTATTCCCATGGGAATTCGTTACGACAGAAACAGCACTTATTTTAGAAGGTGAATGTGAAATGACACCTGCAGATGGCGGCCCTTCAACTACTTTCAAAGCCGGTGACTTAGTAGTATTTCCATTAGGCTATAAAGGTACTTGGGAAGTGAAAAAAGCACTTAAAAAGCGCTTCAAACACAACGGAGGTAACTTTGTTAAATGTGCTTTTAACCGTTTGAAAAGAGTGTCAAATTTCACTAAATCATTCATGAAATAAAGTTCACTTCCATTATTCCCACAATAATGGCTTCTGATATTTTGACAAGTTCGTATTTTGAAGATGAATAAATATCACCTTCTTTATTATACCCAACGCGATCCCTTTGGAGTATAAGCAAACAGAAAGATCTTTAGCAGAATGGCGTGATCACATGATCATTTTTAAAGGCTTTATCAAAAATACTGAGGTCTAGCTTTTTAGTCACCAGGCAATGCAAAGCATGTTCAAAAGTGCCTACTTGCAGTTGATCCTGGAAATTGATCACAACCATGAGGTTTTAGTTTTGGTTATAGTCGTAAGGGATATATTTGGCCATCAGCAACACCTTGGTTTCGATGCCCTATTTTACTAAATTTAGGTGGTTTTTTAGGGTTTTCTACAGCTTGAACGCCAGCATCAGCTGACGTAATAAAGGGGCGTTTTTTTTGCCCTAGCAAAGTCGAGTAGACCGAGGGAACCTCCCCCTCAGTCTCTCACCTCATACCGCCTATCTGTAGCTGGCTAATGATCTATTTTGGACATGTCAGCCGCTTCGTTCCATTTCCATTACAGAAACTTCTTCACTACTACGAACTGATCCTCCCCTACGCTCCACCTCGGTACTTTCTCACTCCATGGGGCTTCCACTCGTGATTTTCCCTTAGGATCGTGTATGGAATAACTTCCCGAAGTTATAACGCAGGATTTTTGCTTCAGCTGGGATGGTCTCATGAGTTGCATAGTTACTCTACGCAACGAATGAGACCATCCCAGCTGAAGAAAAAAAACCAGTTAGAGATCGGGAAGTATTTCATGCACGTTCCTTAACATCAGAACGACAAGTTCCCAAGGTCCATAATAAAGCCTATATCAAAGTCATGCCCTCTTTATGCCAGTTGCCGTCTGGTCAGTAATAAAGGTAACTTCCAAACTTATCCCCGCCCCACCTTTGCGTTCGGGTTTTGACAACAATGATAAGCGTTTCGACACCTCATCAAGAGTTCATTTGCATTGAGCCTCATGGATGTGGTGAATGTCGATTACGCAGGAAGCACTTATCGACCATCTCTTTGATACATACCTGACATGCTCTCTATAGCCATGCCCTTTCCCTCCTCACTCACTACCAAAGCTCTTTACCTCAGCAGCAGAGGGCCGTTTGTAACCAACTCCTTTCAGCCGATTACGAGAGACCTACTCTCATCTTTAAAATAGTTACGAACAACTTCGTTGCTCTCTTGGCACACAAAGATGACGCTTTTCATGGTCAACTGGAAGCACTAAAATACAAACATTTCTTGAAGAGAGCCACATAATTTAACTTGAGTATCAGCATCAAGACTACCTAATTTCTTTATTAAGCGTGTTTTATCAACCGCTCTAATTTGGTCTAGCAGTATTAATCCCTTTTTACCTTTAAAGTCACACTCAACTCGACAAGGAAAATCAAAACCTTTGCTTGTCATTGGAGCAACAAGCACGGTAGATAATGCCGACATCTCATTGGGAGAAATAATAACACAAGGTCGAGTTTTATTAATTTCTTTACCTTGAGTTGGATTAAGACTTACAAACCATATTTCAAACCGACGAATACTGGAAACTACCATTCTAATTCATCTTCATTTGTTAATTCAGCATCAAGCCATTCACTATCATTTAACTCCTCTCCATGAGTTGCAAGTATAGTATTAATGGACTTAGCCCAACCCTTTCTTGCTTCCTGAATAGGAACAATAAAAAGACCACCATTAAGCACTTCAAATTTAAGCTCTTTCCCTTCAAGGTGAGCTTGCTCTATAAGTAGCTTAGGTATTCTAACGCCTTGAGAGTTACCAATTCTAACTAAGTGAGCCATAAGAACTCCAATTACAAGATAAACCGTAACTATAATGTAATTACTTTTTTCTTGCAATAAATGATCTCTTCTGCAATTGTATTTAAGCTAAAAATACTCACTTGAAGCTAACAAGGCTGTAGAAAAACCTCCAGCCATTTTTTTAAATCGAAAATTCGTCTAAAAAACGCGTTTGTACGTGAATTCTAGCTCGGTTGACCTCTACCAATTCTATTTGAGGATACTCTCCACTGCAAATTTTTCTTCCAATTTTACACTTGGAGGTTTTCCTACAGCTTGAACGCAAAGCCCACTTGACGCTGGAGGTAAAAAAGTTAACTCCAGTAACACTATGAACTAAGCAAGCAAGGGTCCAACAAGCAAGGGTCAAGTCTTGAATTTTGCAATAACTCGACTAACTGTTGAATAATGACATCCAAAATAGCTTGCAATTTCATTCATCGTATAACCACCTGTTCGGTATGCCGCAACGATGGCATCATTTCTACTTGCACTTGCTTCTTGGTACTCTTTTAAACTT
>WTAY01000196.1 GCA_013139345.1 Methylophaga sp.
CTTCGTCATTCCCATGAAAATGGGAATCCATGGGCAGTGAAAATAACCACTATCGTTGGATCCCCGTTTTCACGGGGATGACGAGCTTTATTAAATTAACTGCATCTTCAATGATAATGGGTATATACCCGTAATCATTCAAGATGCAGATTTTTTTATTTCGTCATCCCAGCATGTTTCTAGCTGGGATCTGCTTAATACAATAGATTCTCGATAAGAGCACTCGAGAATGACGGGAGCTGTAAGCCCTGCATCTTCATTTATCATGGGTATGTTTCAAGTGATTATGGGTATCTATCTACCCGTGTATTTTATGCCAAGGTCATTAACTTGTCTGCAATTTTGGTAAGTGGGACTTGCAACTCTGTCGCCCCTACCTTAATTGCTTGCATAGGCATTCCCCACACTACACAACTTTTTTCATCTTGCACAAAATTAACAGCGCCCGCTTCTTTCATTTCTAACATACCTTGAGCGCCATCATCCCCCATGCCCGTCAACATCACACCAATAGCATTAGCGCCTACATTTTGAGCAACCGATCTAAACAACACATCAACTGAAGGTTTATGTCTGCTTACTGCGGGCCCATCATTGAGTTTGCAATAAAACCGTGCACCACTACGCTCAACAATTAAATGTTTATCACCAGGGGCGATGTAAGCATGGCCGGGAAGAATCTGCTGACCATCTTCCGCTTCACACACTTCGAGTGCTGAAACACCATTAACTCGTGTAGCAAAAGGTCTGCTAAACGAGGCTGGAATATGTTGAGTAATAACAATACCCGGGGAGTTGGCAGGCAATCGACTTAATACCTCTTTAATGGCCTCAGTCCCACCTGTTGATGATCCTATCGCAATAATTTTATCTGTTGTTTTCAAATGAGAAGGAATAGCAGCAGGACCGCGTTTTGACAATATCGCGTCGGCAGTTAATTTATCCGGTACAACTGGCAATATCGTCTTTTCTCGTACTAGCGCATTGACGTTAACAGCAGCAGCTATTTTTACTTTCTCGATGATTTCTCCAGAATAATCCGCCAAGGTATTAGATAAATCAATCTTGGGTTTTGCTACAAAATCAACAGCACCCAGCTCTAGAGCTTCTAATGTAACTTGAGCACCCTGCTCAGTAAGTGTTGACACCATTACGACAGGCATCGGGTGTAAACGCATTAAGTTTTTTAAAAATGTAACACCATCCATTCGAGGCATTTCAACATCAAGTGTTAGAACATCAGGCTTGAGCTTTTTGATTTTTTCACGTGCTTGATAGGGATCAATGGCTGTACCAATGACTTCAATCTCAGGATCGGAATTTAAAACTTCGGATAAAAGCTTCCTAACAAGTGCTGAATCATCAACAACAAGAACGGTAATCTTGGTCATTAAAAGGGAATCCCTTTCCTAAAATATTAGCTTTTAATTATAGCGCTCAATTTAAACTAACGAAACCTTTTATTCCAAGGTTTAAAGAGTAAAGCTTAGAATAGCTCAATGCCACCAGAATCAGGCTGAACATCAAGTTCATGTTGATATGCTTGCTCACGCTGAATCAATGTTTCATTGTGCATCGAACGAAGTCGCTTAACCCGTAATCGTCCTGTCGCTGGATAATACATCACTTTTCTAGGATAAATATCACCAAGGTCTTCGACAAGCACATCGATATTCTCGGTTTGTAAGTACTCTAAAACAAACTCAATATTACGCGCTCCGACATCAGACATATTTTTCATAATCCTTCCGCCACCGGTGAGCTTTACTTCAAGGTTCTTTCGATTACCGCCATTCTTTAAAATGTCATTAATCAAATGTTCCATGGCATAACTACCATAACGTGTAGCAGAATCCATCCAATCATCACTTGCATGCTCACTTTTGAGCGGTAACATAAAATGATTCATACCACCGATACCAAACACTTTATCGCGAATACAAGCCGATACACATGAACCTAATGTTGTTGCAATAGCTTCATCTTGTTGTACGGTTACATAATATTCGCCGGGTAAAATTTTAGCGGCCCACGAGTTGTGACTCCTATCCCAATAGCGATTGACATGTCTAAAATCTGCTAAACAATCAGGTTGTGGCGGTCGTTGAGCAGTCATTAACTATTCTTCCGGTAAATGGTATGACCTAAAGAATCAAATCGCGCTGTTACTTTATAAAGGGTTTCGGAATGTCCGATAAATAAATGAGCCTCTGGAGCCAAAATATCAGCATAACGATCAAATAAAACCCGCTGGGTATCTTTGTCAAAATAGATCACAACATTACGGCAAAACATAAGATCAAATGGCCCGCTCATTGGCCATTCATGTAATAAATTAAGCCGTTTGAAACTGATCATCTGTTGTAACTCTGAACTGACCTTGACCATATCAGACTGTTCGCCACGCCCACGTCTAAACCAACGTTTAATCCTATCATCAGGAATACCAGTAATTCGATCAGCGCGGTAAATGCCACTTTGGCCTTGAGCCACCACGTTCGCATCTAAATCTGTTGCTAGAATTTTCACATCCCATTCATCAAAATTTGGTAAACATTCTTTCAATGTCATCGCGATGCTGTAAGGCTCTTCGCCTGTAGAACAGCCCGCAGACCAAATACGAAGTCGTTTATTATGACCCTTCTGTTCAACTAACTCAGGAATCACCTTCTCGGCTAAATATTCAAAGTGATGATTTTCACGGAAGAATGCAGTTAAATTCGTTGTAATTGCATTGATCATGAACTCTTCTTCGTCTTCATCACCTGACTCTAACGCATCACAAAATGCATCAAAACTACCAAAGCCACCTTTACGAACACGTTTAGACAAACGGCCGTACACCATGTCTTTTTTCTTATCGGTTAATACGATACCGGTATGTTCTGATACAAACTGACGAATACGTTCAAAATTCGCATCCGAAAATTCAAACTCACGATTTTCAGCCATTTTATCCCTTTAACCTCACATTCATCCAAAAATTGAAAAGGAGCTTTATATACCCGTAATCATTCAAGATGCAGATTTTTTATCCCGTCATCCCAGCATGCTTTTAGCTGGGATCTGCTTAAGACAATAGATCCTCGATAAAAACACTCGAGGATGACGGGGGAAGGATCTACACCTTCAAGCAACTTGGGTATAAAGCTCCTTTCAACATAGCTTGTCAGTTTAGACTTTAAAACTCATCCCACTCACTATCCTCAGATGTTGGAGCAGCTGGTCTTGACTTAACAGGCTTACGGACGGCAGCCTTTGCTGCTGGAGCTGCCTTAGGTGCTTTAGGTGCTTTAGGCTTAGGCGCTGCTGCTCTAGCTACTGGAGCGGCTTCCTCACCCACTTCGAAGAATGACATCATGCGTTGCATGCCCTTCGCTTGCTCATCTAATGACTCACTTGCCGCTGCCGCTTCTTCTACCAAGGCTGCATTTTGCTGTGTCATTTCATCCATTTGAGTGACGGCTTTATTCACTTGCTCGATACCTTGAGTTTGCTCAGCACCGGCTGCTGCAATCTCAGAGATAATGTCACCCACTTTCTTAGAACTTGCCACAATCTCTTCTAGTGTTCGACCAGACTCATCTACTAACATTGAGCCTTCTTTCACTTTCTCGCCACTGTCATTAATCAATTCTTTGATTTCTTTCGCAGCAGACGCTGAACGTTGCGCTAAGTTTCGTACCTCAGATGCTACTACAGCAAAGCCTCGACCTTGTTCGCCTGCTCGTGCCGCTTCAACCGCTGCATTCAAGGCTAATAAGTTAGTTTGGAAAGCAATCTCATCAATAACACCGATGATATCAGTCACTTTCTTACTTGATGCACTGATTGCAGTCATCGCATCAATCGCTTCTTTAATCACTGAGCCACCTTTCTCAGCCTGTTCTCGACTCGATGATGCAAGCTGATTTGCTTGACGAGCATTATCAGAGTTTTGACGAACAGTACTGGTTAACTCTTCCATACTTGACGCCGTTTCTTCTAGTGAAGAAGCTTGCTGCTCAGTACGTTGACTTAAATCAATATTACCTTCAGAAATCTCACTTGCAGCAGTACCAATACTTGTTGCTGACTCATTAATATCTGTCACTGTTTGGGCCATTTTGTTAACAGATTCATTTAATGCTTCTGCTAGCGTGGCAAACATGCCTTGATAGTCACCAAGCATGGTCTTAGTTAAATCACCTTCAGCCAATGACTGAGATACACTAATGACTTCTTGCGTTGGCGCTAACACAGCATCCATCAACGTATTCACACCACCAGCAACATCTT
>WTAY01000239.1 GCA_013139345.1 Methylophaga sp.
AGTCGTTTTGAGGCTGAATGGGATGATAAATACCCACAAATCAGCCGTAGTTGGCGAGCGCATTGGGGCAATTTAAATGCACTCTTTAATTACCCTAAGGACATACGGAAAGCTATTTACACCACCAATGCGATTGAGTCGCTTAATAGCGTTATTCGTAAATCTGTTAAAAAACGTAAATTATTCCCAAGTGATACTGCCGCTAAAAAAGTCATTTATTTAGCCATTCAGCAAGCCTCAAAAAAATGGACCATGCCGATTAGAAATTGGAAAACAGCATTAAATTATTTTATGATTGTATTTGAAGGCCGGTTAAAAGATCACATTTAAAAATGGCAGTTACACAGAATTATTTACAGTCTCTTGGGGGCGAGTATAATCCCCCAATAATTTCCGACACATAAATCAGCTCCCTTATTCCAACCCCCGTAAAATGATTCAAAAAATTGGAGTATGACATGAGTAAAAAAAGAACAATTTATAGCGCGGAGTTTAAAAGTAAACTCGTCTTAGAGCTCTTAAAAAATGAGAAAACGGCTGCTGAAATAGCCAGTGCTAATAATATTACGCCTCAAAATCTCAACAACTGGAAAAAGATATTTCTAGAAAATGCTGTGATTGCGATGGAACCCTCTAAAGTAGTCAAAGAGTACAAAGAAGAACTGGCACAAGCACAAGATGATAACGAAATGCTGATGAAATTAGTCGGTAAAGTCACCATTGAAAAGGAATGGCTTGAAAAAAAGCTAAAAATCTTGGCCTCATCTGATAGAAAACAAATGATTGAGCCCAAGCTGATAACCCTGACGCTGAAAGACCAGTGTGCCTTACTCGGCATCAACAGAAGCAGTTTTTATTATAAAAAAAGTACCCGCCCTGAAAAGGCTCAGATAAAAGTACGTATCCAAGAAATTTTTGAAGAAATCCCTATTTATGGTGCAGCTAAAGTACATCAACAACTATTGGAAGATAAATTTTCCGTAAGCCTTAATACTGTAGCCAGTTACCGGCAAGAAATGAATTTAAAAGCCGTTTTAGCCGTAAAACAGGTCACGACTACCACGCCAATTAAGGAGCACAAGAAACACAGTTCTAAACTGCGCGGCTTGGATATATTTAAAGCTAACCAGGTCTGGAGTACCGACATTACCTATATTAAAGTAAAAGGCGGTATGGTTTATTTAGCAGCCGTCATTGATTGGCACTCCAAAGCCGTTCTCTCTCATAAAATATCCAATACGATGGATTGCACGCTGGTGATGGACGTACTCAATGATGCATTAAAGCATTATGGTACACCCGAGATATTCAATACCGACCAAGGCAGCCAATATACGAGTGAAATTCATACACAACGCCTGAAAAACAAAGGCATTACTATCTCGATGGATGGCAAAGGGCGAGCCACCGATAATATCTGTATCGAACGATTTTGGCGCAGCGCTAAATGTGAGCGTATTTACCTGAATGAATACGACAGTATTGCCGAGCTAACAACTGATGTTAACGACTATATTGAATTTTATAACCACAAGCGATTCCATGAGTCTCTCAAATATAAAAAACCAATGGATGTGTATCAAGAAAGTATTTTATTAAATGAACCCTTAAGTGAAGCGGCTTAGTTGGAATAAATAAGGAATCTGAAATACGTGTCTTGATAAGTTGGGGTGTTATACTTATCTAAAAGCGATATGCTGGACGTGAATGCCCATTTATCTAAGTTGATATTGCCTAATAAAAACGATGACGAATTGGCTAGACGCTTTGATATTCTGATTCTAAATTACCAGCTAGCGTTATTAACTGGCGCATACAGTACGGATCGTTATATCAATAAAATCAGTGGTACTGCTAAAGCGTTACTGAAAAAACAGAATATTCCTGCGGTTGCTATGCAAGTGCCGTTGTTAAATGAATTACAAACTGAACCCTTTTGGCAGGCTATCAATATTAATCGTTTAGAGAACGTGCGCGTTGCTGTCCGTGATTTGATTAAGTATCTGGATAAAGAGCAACAGGAACCTGTTACCACCAGCTTTGAAGATGTTTTAGGTCATGATGGCATTAGTGAGCGTGATTTAATCCCCAGTTATGGCAAGCTGCAAAGCTATAAGGATAGAGTTGAGTCTTATATTCGCAAGCATAAAGATCATCTGGTAATACATAAACTGCAAACCAATAAACCGATCACTGAGACTGAAATTAATACCTTAGAAGACATTCTATTTGATGGTGGGACGGTTGGTACGAAGCAAGATTACATCGACAATTATGGCAAT
Organism: Methylophaga sp.; assembly: GCA_013139345.1. Classification (GTDB taxonomy): domain Bacteria; phylum Pseudomonadota; class Gammaproteobacteria; order Nitrosococcales; family Methylophagaceae. Next base: position 2,283 of record WTAY01000239.1, read on the forward strand.
AAGCCTTTAGGTGAGTTTATTCGAGGTATTGTGGGATTAGATGTCACTGCCGCTCAAGCTGCATTTGCTGAGTTTATCCAGACTGGAAATCTACGCGCGGATCAAATGATTTTCATCAATAGTATCATCCGTTATTTAACCACTAATGGCACGATAGATAAGAAGATGCTATTTGAATCCCCCTTTACTAATGTCCATGATCAAGGCTTATTTGGCGTATTTGATGACGCTGAAGTGGTCAAGGTAATTAAGCTGATTGATCAAGTTAATCAGAATGCTTTAGTGGCTTAGAGTAAGCTTCTTCTACAGAGGGAGAAGGCTGGATGAGGGGAAATAGATAAGTGCCTGATTTTATTCTCCTCACCCCAGCCCTCTCCAACAAGAGAGGGAGTAACTAAGCGTTATAACTCGTTGTATTTTAATTGTAAAAAGTTGTGTAGATACCTA
>WTAY01000111.1 GCA_013139345.1 Methylophaga sp.
TTTACCTACTCAGGATCAGCTAGATCAGCTAGTTAATCAGGTAACTCATCACACATTACTACATGACCAGCTCACTAATTTTTTCAACGGCTTCCGTCGCGATGCACATCCGATGGCAATCATGCTGGGCGTGGTTGGGGCACTGTCGGCATTTTATCATGATGCATTGGATATACACTCAAAGGATGACAGAGATCTATGCGCAATACGAATCATTGCCAAAATACCGACAATAGTGGCAATGAGCTATAAATACAGCATAGGCCTACCATTTATGTTTCCAAAAAACGATTTGAGTTATGTGGAAAACTTTATGCGCATGATGTTGGGTAATCCATGTGATGAATTTATCCCCAACCCTGTATTGGTCAGAGCATTAGACAGAATTTTGATTCTACACGCCGATCATGAACAAAATGCCTCAACTTCGACCGTGCGTTTGGCAGGGTCCAGCGGAGCCAATCCTTATGCCTGTATTACCTCGGGTATTGCCTGTCTATGGGGTCCCGCACATGGTGGTGCCAATGAAGCGGTTCTTAATATGCTGATAAAAATAGGGGATGTATCGAATATCGACCACTACATCAAAAAAGCCAAGGATAAAAATGATCCCTTTCGGTTAATGGGGTTCGGTCACCGTGTATATAAAAACCATGACCCACGAGCCAAACTCATGCGCGCCACCTGCCATGAAGTACTTGATGAATTAGGCTTACACCATGACCCTTTGTTTAAGCTGGCCCTGAAACTAGAGAGTATCGCACTAGAAGACGATTATTTTATTAACAAAAAACTTTATCCAAATGTTGATTTTTATTCTGGCATCGTACTGAGGGCTTTGGGGATACCCAGCAATATGTTCACCGCAATGTTTGCAATGGGTCGTAGCATTGGCTGGATTGCACATTGGGATGAAATGATTTCAGACCCTGCACAAAAAATAGGTCGCCCACGTCAACTATACACAGGCGCACCCCATCGCGATGTAACAATGATGATAGATAGACCCAATACAGACACTTAAGCCATGAACCATCAATCTATGAATTCCGACACGTTGATACTGGGTATACCTGGATATGATTATGCCGACCTTTATAAACCGGAAAAACTATCTGAGCTTTCTGGCGAATTTGAAAATTCAGTAAAAACGCATGATTCAATACTACATGCTGAATTCAGCAACTATCGGAATTGTCAGGGTGAAGGTATGAGCGCGGTGCAGATTTCTGAGCTAATAGTCAACATGGCGCCGTTGGTTGGGACATTTATAGCGAAATTATTTAATATTGATGAAAGTAGAATAAAACAGATCAACAGAATTCAGCATGAATTTGATCATGTCTTTGTGTATCGCAATGAAATAGTCAGCAAACTCATGAGTGTTCCCTTTAAAAGATAAGGGTGCAAGGGAAATATCCAGAAAACGGGCGCTCTAAAGCCCATCAAGACGCTTTTTTTAGTATTTTAAAAATACACGGCGAGCGATAAAAAAGTCGATAGTTCAAAATACCGAACATAGGGAATTAAATAAAAAAAGACTTGCAATTGCAAAGAATTTTTTTAGATTTTACGTTTTTTTCACCCTAAAATGGAAGCCCCGTATGATCAAAAATCTCTCTTTGAATGATTACCTCCTAACGCATTGCAACGAAAGCATGGATCAAGCACTAGCAGCAGAGCGTTACCCTATCTGGCAAAGGTCATGCCCTGAAATGAGTGATATTGACTTCATTCGTCTCGGACTATTACGCTGTATTAGCCCTGTTGATAGCGGTCGCCACTTCATCCAAACAACCGAAGAAGTTCATGGAGAACGACTCCCTCATTCGACCTACTTTAAATCACTTAAGTCTTCAAGACGCACACGCATGCTTGAAGCTATCGAACGCCAAAGCTACAAGATTCTCAGTGATCATTTAGCCTCCTCAGGTATTGATTACCTTAAACTATTCCCTGAACTTGATGAATATACGGTAGAAGCCGCTGACGGACATTTTATTGATCATGCCTGTCATACTCCAAAAGAAGGTAATGGAAAAGTCTACGCCGCTGGGTTTATTTACGCCATGAACCTCAGAAATGGATTGCTGAGACCGCTATGTTGTATTACCAATGGAACAAAACGACATCATGAACTGCCTATTTTACGCCATCATATTGACCATCAAAATAGCCAGAGTGGCCAGCCAGAAAAAAATCTCTATGTGTACGATAAGGCGGTGACAGACTATCTTTGGTGGGCAAAACAGAAAGCCCAGAAAAATCACATGATATCCGTTTTAAAAGAAAATTCAGTGGTAACATGGATTGAATCTATTGCCTTTGATAGCAACAACCCGACGAACACCGGCATTGAGAACTACAGCATTTATGAAAACCAAGGGGTAAGGTTTAATATCGTCCATTACCGTGATCCCGAAACCCACAAGTTACACCGCTTTGTATCGACATTACCCGAATCAATAAATCCAGGCATTATTGCGATCCTGTATTACAAGCGTTGGACCATTGAAAAAGCCTACAATAACAGCAAGAGTAACCTGAAAGAGAAAAAAGCTTGGTCTTCCTCAATTAAGTCACTCAACAATCAAATGCGACTCACCACGATGACTTATAATTTAATGCGCGTTTGTGAAGAAATATCAAAAACACAAGATCCTGAGTTGATTCATCCATCGGATAAAAAATATAACCAAGCGCTTAAAGAAAGACAAAAAAGAGCCCAGAAAAATGGCGGCTTTGTTAATCCATTATTATTTTTGGAAAGAATTGTACGTATCAGCTCCTATACCATTCGAGCCGTTCAAAATGCAATAATCACAGGAAAGCCTCTGGCCGACCTTATGTCTGCTCTGGTGGCTAGATTAGTTCCTGGGTAAGAGGGATATAGGAACACTGATGATAATTAGATTGATTATTGTGATTTTTTGACTAAAAACATTCTAAAAAGCTTAAGATACCAACTATGAATATAAAAGTGGATGCTATCGATTTGTTTTGCGGAGTTGGTGGCTTAACTTATGGACTGCAAAAATCAGGTATTGATGTTAAATTAGGCATTGATATAGAAGCGGCATGTAAGTACCCGTTTGAAGCTAATAACAATGCAAAGTTTTTATTAAAATCTGTAGAAAAAATAACCACAGGTGAGCTTCAGCATCACTTTACTCAAGACAGCTATCAGTTATTAGCAGGTTGCCAAACATTTTCCAATTACAATGCAAAAGCACGCTTAACTGATGACAGGTGGTGGCTACTACTTCAATTCTCACGTCTTGTTGAAGAATCTTTACCTGATTTGGTAACAATGGAAAATGTTCCTGGTTTAATTAAACAAGGTGTTTTTGCTGAGTTTGTAAAGCAATTAAAGCAAAATGGCTACAATATCTCTTATAAAATTGTTAATTCAGCTGACTATGGCTTACCTCAAAGCAGGAAGCGCTTGGTTTTATTAGCTTCAAGGCTAGGTGTTATTTCATTGCTAACGCCAGCTGAATTAGATATAAAATTGCAAACAGTTAAAGATGCTATATCTATGTTGCCTCCTATTCAAGATGGAGAAATTTACCCTGCTGATCCATTGCATCAAAGTGCGGCCCTCTCACCACTAAACAAGTTACGCATAAAAAAATCTAAACCCGGGGGGACTTGGAAAGACTGGCCGCAAAAATTAGTAGCAGAATGTCATAAAAAGAATTCAGGGAAAAGTTATGTCGGTGTTTATGCCCGAATGGAGTGGAATAAACCATCTCCAACAATGACAACCCAGTTCTTTGGTTTTGGGAATGGGCGGTTTGGCCATCCAGAACAAGATAGGGCTATATCACTAAGAGAAGGAGCTATTTTTCAAGGGTTCCCTATTGATTATAAGTTTTTGCCTGAGGGTGAACGTATTTTTAAAGGTTCAATAGGAAAAATGATTGGTAATGCAGTGCCTGTCAAGTTGGGTGAAGTCATAGGAAAAAGTATTATGGCTCATATTAAAGATATTCAGTCGTTAAAAAGTTCTACCTCATAATTTATATGTTCAATAAATATCTCACGTTAAAACGATAAAAAAGTAGGGAACACTATGAAGTACACAATGAATATTAGTTTAAATGTACTCAATCATTTAGGGATTAATCTTTATAGCAATGTGCCTTCTGTGCTGTCTGAAATTGTTGCCAACTCTTGGGATGCGGATGCAACAACGGTATCTGTTGATATAGATGATACTAACAGTGTTATTACAATTATGGATAATGGCTTTGGAATGACGTTAGAAGATATCAATTCAAAGTTTCTTGAAGTGGGATATACCAAAAGAGATAAACAATTTCTTAAAACGCCTTTATATGATCGGGATGTTATGGGAAGAAAAGGTATTGGTAAATTATCAATGTTTTCTATAGCAAACACGATTGAGATAACTAGTAAAAAAGACGGTGTAACCAATGCCTTCTTATTAGATGTTAATAAAATAAAACAACAGATTGAGAAAGGTGGCGCATCCTATCATCCTGAAGAAATTGATACCCCTGATGAGATCTCTGCTACCTCGGGTACTAAGATTGTTTTAAAGAACCTTAAAAAAAATATTAATACAACAGCTAAGTTTTTAAAAACCAGAATTGCCAGAAGGTTTAGTATCGTAGGTGATGAATACAATTTTAATATTGAAATCAATTCAAAGAAAATATCTATAACAGATAGAGATTACTTTCATAAAATTGAGTATCTGTGGCATTTTGGTGCTGATGGAGAAAAATATATTGATTATTGTAATAAAAGCAAACTAAAGGAAAGTAGCCGATTTGATGAAAACCTGATTGTTGAGGGCGAGGCAGGTGCAGGTCCTGATAAATATACGGTAAGTGGTTGGTTAGGTTTGGTTGAAAATTCGGGTGATTTACAGGATGGTGATGACAACTTAAATAAAATTGTTGTTATGGTTAGGGATAAGATGGCTCAAGAAGATATTTTAGAAGAATTTCGAGAAGGGGGGATGTATACAAAGTATTTATTTGGTGAAATACATGCCGACTTTTTAGATCTTAATGATAAAGATGACATTGCCACATCCAGTCGCCAAAAGATCATAGAAAATGACCCAAGATATAAAGCATTAAAAGTATTTATTTTGGAAAAATTAAAAACTATTGCAACTCAAAGAGCTAACTATAAAAATAAAACTGGAACAGATGAGGCCTTAAAACATGGGGTTATTAAGGAATGGTTTTCTGAATTAAAAGGCGATACAAAAACAAAAGCTAAAAAACTGTTTGGTAAGATTAATCAAATAACCACAGATGATTTAGATCATAAAAAGCAATTGTTTAAGCACGGTGTTCTTGCATTTGAGAAATTAAGATATATCGACTCATTAGATAAACTAGTACTCAGTCATCATTGATATGTCTACTAATGCCCCCATATAATCAATTTACTATATTATCGGCGGTTAGAAGGACTTGGCTAAAAAATACATTGTGCAACTGACAGAAGAGGAACGTACTG
>WTAY01000186.1 GCA_013139345.1 Methylophaga sp.
TTTTTGACAAAGTTAGAATCAATGCAAGTAGCCACACACATTACTTGATATTATTTTTTTAAAGAGCGTTTGTTGAAACGATGTGCTGTCTGCAACAAAGAAGCGAGAATTATACAGCCCTCAGCCAAACTGTCAATCTTTTTCTTTCCAATTCGTTATCAGCAAATCTGCTGTCAACTCAAGGAAAACGAGCATTCTACAGCTTATTTCACATGCGTCAACAGGAAGTTTTTCCCGATAACATGTACTATCATCTAAACCGTTGAAACCTTGGCAAATTTTCTTTTTCCAACTTGAAAAACATGTTCTTCACCTCTAGTAATTACTAGGTTTCGGTCTTCAACTTTGACACTGTCAATCTTGACCGCGCCAGCTTTAATCATTCTAAAGGCTTCTGATGTACTTGATGTTAAGCCTGCATCTTTTAAAAGGTTGGCAATTCCTAATCCTTCATCACCAACGGCAAAGCTGAATTCTTCAAGGTCATCTGGTATTTGACCTTTTTTAAATTGGTTTGCAAAGCCTTCACGCGCTTCCTTCGCTTCTTGTTCACTATGGAACCGTGCAACAATTTCTTCAGCAAAGGTCTTTTTTATATTGACTGGATTTGCACCAGCTGCAACTTCATCACGCCATTGTTGAATTTGATCTAAGCTTTTAAAACTTAGTAATTCAATGTAACGCCACATTAGATCATCTGAGATAGACATTAACTTACCAAAGATATCTTTAGGACTATCATTTATACCTATATAGTTACCTAACGATTTAGACATTTTTTGAACACCGTCCAATCCTTCTAATATAGGCATAGTCAAAACAGACTGCTGTTTCTTGCCATAGGCTTTTTGCAGTTCACGTCCCATTAATAAGTTAAACTTCTGGTCTGTTCCGCCTAATTCAACATCGGCTTCTAATTCAACCGAATCGTACCCTTGTATTAAAGGATATAGAAACTCATGTATTGCAATTGGCTGACCACCTTTATAACGCTTATCAAAATCATCACGCTCTAACATTCTTGCAACAGTATGATTCGATGCTAGGCGAATCATATCTGCTGAGGTCATTTTATTCATCCAATGTGAATTGAACACAACCGTTGTTTTAGCAGGATCAAGAATCTTAAACACTTGTTCTTGATATGACTTGGCATTTTCTTTTACTTGCTCTTCAGTAAGCGGCTTACGCGTTACATTCTTGCCTGTAGGATCGCCAATCATGCCGGTGAAGTCACCAATAAGAAATAAGATTTCATGACCTAAGTCTTGAAACTGTTTTAACTTATTTAATAGGACGGTATGACCAAGGTGTAAATCTGGTGCTGTTGGATCAAACCCTGCTTTAATACGAAGTGGACGACCTGTTTCAAGCTTTTCTATTAGCTCACTTTCAACTAGGATTTCTTCTGCACCACGTCGTATTTCGGCTATTGCTTGTTGTACAGAAACCATGATTTTCTCCAGAGATAAATTTAATTTGCGCGAATAGTATCACACCATAAGCGAACAAAGGCTTCCATTACTATGAAAATACTGCGAAAATGCCTAGTTAACACTGTAATGTAGAGTTTATTAATGAAAAGAAACAGACTCAATTCTTCCTTTAGCCGGAAAAGTCTATTTTCTAATACAACACCGCGATTTAATACTCGCAGGAATGTATTTGTACTTTCATCACTTGCTATTGTTAGTGTTTTCATTACATCTATTGTCTTGGCGACAAACCGACCAAGTAGCTCAACAGTCCAATCCCAGGTTATTGGTTTACCCAATCTTCCTGCTGAGATGCAAAATATTTCAGACATCAATTTAGGTTCCAACACTGTTAATACAGTAGCTATCCCAGATCAAGCTAAAACTACTCTTGATGTACAAACTGAAATAGATAGCAAGGCAACAAAGAATCACGTTACTGTAGAGGTTACACCGGCAAACCTTCATCTAGATGAGCTTACTGAGTTAGAACAACACGCAGCCCTAGCAACAATTACGAATAACAACCTACTCGAAACAGCGAATATCGAAGCTAAAATCAATTGGCAGGAGATTACCGTAAAATCTGGAGATAACTTATCACTTATCTTTCCCCGAGTCGGTCTATCTGCTCGTGATGTTTATAATGTGGCGAAATTAGGAAAGGATATTAAACCTTTATTAAACCTGAAGCCCGGTCAAGTCATTCGTTTCAATATTAATGAAGAAGACGGTACTAAGCATCTACAACAGTTGCAGCTAAAATTAAGCCCTATTAAAACATTTAGCGTTACATCTATTAATGATACTTATCAGGCTAAATTACAAACTCGTGATGTTGAACAACGTCAAATGCACGCCTCCGCCCAAATTGAAAGCTCACTCTTCGGGGCCGGTATTGAGGCAGGATTATCCGATAAGCTTATTATGGAGTTAGCCTATATCTTTGGTTGGGATATTGATTTTGCACTTGATCTACGTAAAGGTGATGACTTCACCTTAATTTATTCAGAAGACTACCTTGATGGCGATAAGATTGCAGATGGTGCAATTTTAGCCGCTGAATTTACTAATCAAGGAAAAATATTCCGTGCCGTTCGTTATACTGATAATAGTGGTCGTAGCCAGTATTACTCACCGAAGGGTGATAGCATGCGTAAGGAATTTAGCCGAACACCTGTTCATTTTTCACGCATTAGCTCTAGATTTAACCCGAACCGTAAACACCCAGTATTAAAAA
>WTAY01000119.1 GCA_013139345.1 Methylophaga sp.
TGGCAGTAATAGATAGCTTATGGGCTACTATGTTGGCAGTTCCAACAAAAATCAAAGGAAGCATTATTAACTTCGTTGCAGTTTCTACAAGTCCATTCTGTTTCATTAACAGAGCTAAAAGACGAATCTATGGCAGCAATCGCTTTATCATAGTCATTATCATTCAATACCCATAATTCAAGCCATGTTTCATGCGGTACTAGATCTCCTGCTGCACCCGCTGCAAACTCATTTTTTAACATGATGGTGATGCCAGAATTTTCCACAATATTTTGAATATTGTGGACTAAGTAACGATTCTCATTGGTATAGATTAGTTTCATTGTATGTTACTCAGACTGAGTGTTCTTAGCTGCGATCCATTGTGACATATATTTTGTACTCATCATGGTGTGATGTTTAAGCATGCTACCCGTAAAATTATGTAGACGATGTTGCTCCAAACCCTGTTCTACTTCTAATATTCGTGTCATTAATAGCGTAGATAATGCATGGCTATCGTAGCGTGAATGTAATAATGTGACTGCATTTTGTTGTGCTTTATTCCATTCTTGTTCATTGTTATATAAGTTTACTGCCGCATCAACAAACTCATTAATATCATCAGCAACTGTTCCGGGCCACGTTTCTTGTTCATGCATACCCTCACTACCCAGTGATGTTGTAACGCTTGGGGTTTGCATAATCATTGCGTCCAACAGTTTACCCTTAATGCCCGCACCAAAACGAATGGGAGCCAGACACAGTCGAGACTCTTCCATTACCGTAAAGGCATTTTCTGCCCAACCCTTAATTAAAAAGCCTGTTTTAGGATTATGTAATGCCGTTGCTTTTGGCGGTGGGTAAGAGCCATAAATATGTAGTTCGGCTTTAGGGAGTTGTTTGCGAATTAATGGCCAGATATGTTGCAGGTATAACACGACATCCCAATTAGGCGCATGACGGAAGTTACCAATCGTCATAAAATGCTGTCGTTCATTAAAATGTCGTGTTCTTGTTGGTAACTTATCAAGGTCAACCATAAAAGGTAAATGGTGAAGTAGGCGACTATCAACCTTAAATGTATCAATCAACAAATCCATTTCAAAACTAGAAATGATTAAAGAAATATCACAACGTAGGATTGCGGCTATTTCACGTTTGGCAATATCACTAAACAGATCGGCTTGGGTCATTGTTCGCCCAGCTTTGTGTGCTTGATGGCGCGCATGTCGTAAACATTGTAGATCTTCTGTGTCTAATATTTTAAGTGCATTAGGACAATTTTTTTCAACACGCCAGCCAAACTGCTCTTCCATCATAAAACGGTCAAATAACACGATGTCGGGCTGGTACTCAGCAATATAACGATCAAAACTATCACAGTTGAGAGTGATACTTTGGCTAGAAATACCTTCACTGGCTAAATCAATCATATGTTCTGTAGGTTGGGAAGGTGTTGTAAATTCAACTTGCCAGTTTTGTTGTGTAAATTGGCGTAAAATCGACATCATATGACTGCCAGCAGCTGATGAATTTGGCTCAGGCCAAACATAGCCAATTACTAATACTTTTTTCAATTAATTAAACCTATATACCCATGATAAATGAAGATGCAGGGCTTACAACTTTCGTCATTCTCGAGTGCTTTTATCGAGAATCTATTGTATTAAGCAGATCCCAGCTAGAGGCATGCTGGGATGACGTGCATCTTGAATGATTACGGGTATAAACCAGAACATGCCCGTGCAAGATAATTATTTTACCTCATTTAAAGAATCTATTGATTTATATGACGTGCCAGAGCGGTTTACTTTCCCATTCTATTATCAGCCACACCCTTTATGTGTACTTGCCGTGCAAGAGTTACAAAACCATCTTGAAATACATGCAGAGTGGCAGCATAATTTTGGCCTAACCGGAGAGCCAGAAACAGCACTTGGCAAGATGTTTGGTGTACTTCTGGTGGAGAATAAACAGGGTGAACTTGGCTATTTATCAGCATTCTCAGGCAAAGTTGCTGATAGTAATCATCATCCACACTTTGTTCCTCCTGTATTTGATATGTTGGAACAGGGGGGCTTTTTTCGCACTGGGCAAAATGAACTGACACAGAGAAGTGGACAGATTAAGCAGTTAGAAGCGAATCCTGACATCGCTAAATATGAATTAGCCTTATTTGATGAAGAAGAGTCAGCATCGCTACAAATACAAGCCCATAGAGCCAGTATGATAGTGGGCCGAAAAGATAGGAAAGAACGTAGAACACATGCTGAAGCTAGGTTAAATAGAGAAGACTTTTTACTCACCAAAGAAGCATTAAGTAAAGAAAGTATTAAGCAAAAAAATCAGTTAAGAGACTTAACATTGCATTGGGATGAACGCATCCAACAATCAACAGTTCGTCTACATTCTTTGACTGATAAAGTCACCGCTTTAAAAAATCAACGCAAAGCGTTATCGCATTCTTTACAGCAACAATTATTTGATAATTACCGTTTTTTAAATAAAGCGGGGACGTATAAAAATCTACGCGATATATTCAAAGAGACAGCCCAACAGATACCTCCAGCTGGTGCAGGAGAGTGTGCGGCACCCAAACTATTGCAGTATGCGTTTAAACAAGGTCTGAAACCCTTGGCAATAGCTGAGTTCTGGTGGGGAGAGTCACCCAAGTCTGAAATTAGGAAGCATAAAAATTACTATGCCGCGTGTTTAGGGAAATGTGAACCAATCTTACGCCATATGCTTGATGGTATGCGTGTTGATGATAACCCGTTATTAAATAACCCTGCTGAAGGCAAAAGCATTGATATTATTTATCAAGATGATGTCATGGTGGTGATTAATAAGCCTGCAGAGTTTCTATCTGTTCCGGGAAAAAATATTGAAGATTCTGTATATCTACGAATGAGGCAAAGCTTCCCATCTGCAACAGGCCCATTAATTGTGCATCGTCTGGATATGTCGACCTCGGGTCTTATGGTGATTGCTTTAAACAAAGAGGCGCATAAGAAACTACAAAAACAGTTCATCAACCGCACAGTGAAAAAGCGTTATATTGCGTTGTTAGATGGGCTGTTAGCAGAAGATGAGGGCATCATCGATCTACCGCTTCGTGTTGATTTGGATGATAGACCAAGACAGCTTGTTTGTTATGACTATGGCAAACAAGCAAAAACGAAGTGGCACGTTATCGAGCGAAGGAATAATCGAACCAAAGTGTATTTTTATCCAATAACGGGAAGAACTCATCAGCTTCGTGTTCATTCTGCTCATATCAATGGTTTGAATACAGCGATTGTGGGTGATGATCTTTATGGTCAACATGCTGAACGCTTACATTTACACGCAGAGACGTTAGAAATAACTCATCCCATTACACGAGAATTGATGCAGTTTCAGCTTGATGCTGAGTTTTGAGCGGATAGTATTATTTTACCTACTTAGGGACTAATAATATCGAGGTCATTGGCAAAGAAAAGTTCACTTGAATAGGCGTTGCGAATAAACTGTTCTGTTGTTATTTCTTTGCCCAGTGTGCGGTTCATACGGTGTGAAATAACGAGCTTTTTCACCGATGCTTTGTTTGCAATTAGACCTATCTCAGAAGGCGGTATATACCTATGATAAATGAAACTGCACGTTTCTCACTCCGTCATTCCCATGAAAATGGGAATCCATGGGCTGTGAAAATGGCCACTATCGTTGGAGCCCCGTTTTCACGAGGATGACAGACTCGTACTGTTTTTTTACAGATTGAATGATTACCGGTATATGTAACTTTCGAGCAACACCTGTTGTATGTTCTGGTATAGCACTGTGATCTACATGAAAGTGGCTGAAAGCGACTACATCAAGGTCATCAAATTTAGCGCCTGATAACTCATAGTTTAGGCTTGCCCCCCCCCATATCAATCAAGCAACAGCCTTATGAGCAGTCCAGATGAGGTAGCTACTTGAAGCTCGTTTATCATCCAATTCTGGGCCGCCAGAACCTAATACCTGTAATTTGGTATCGTGATCTGTGCAATTTGCTGATGCAAAAGTTGTAGAAAACTGATAAGAAGTATCTTTAAAGTCACTGATTTCATTACTGTTTACCTACGCTATAAATAGGAAATTAACTCCGATAAATAGTTTCAATCAAATGATAGCCAAATTTTGTTTTTACTGGCCCATGCACAGTGAGCACCGGCTTTTTGAAAACAACATTATCAAAGGCCTTTAACATTTTTCCGGGGCCAAATTCTCCCAGTTCTCCTCCCTTTTTAGCAGAGGATTTACATAATGAATGTTTCTTAGCGAGTTGGCCAAAGTCCTTACCATTCGCTAACTGTTTCTTGATTGATTCAGCTTCTTCTTTGGTCTTTACTAAAATATGTCGTGCGCATGCTCTTGCCATTCGTACTATTCTCCAAGGTTTTCTTTATATAACTGTTTCACTAATTCTACTCGCTTCTGGTTGATACCTAAATCACTATGCCCAACACGTGATGCAGAACGAATATGGATTAGCTTATTATTTGAATCTATTCTGATTTCTAAGTCATCAATAAATCCAAAAATAGATGATGAAAAAGTAGCTGCAATATAAGAGTCAGTTTTATTTTGCAGTACTCCACCCATAGTTTGAATAATGTTTTTTAATATAAGTGCTGCTTCAGAACGGCTTCTTTGACCAACGGGGAATGGAGATGTGTAATGTTCAGGATCTTGGACATACTCACTACAAACGCAATTAGGTTTATCTAAGCAGGGTGATAAGCGACCATCTAGGATGCCGAGAGCTTTGCCTTGTTTAGAGTGTGACCCAAGAAAAAAGAGCATGACGATAATGGAGAGGGCAAGTAAAGATAAAATGAGTAATAGTATTTTCATAGTTACCTTTTGTGGGAGGTGTAGCCTCTAAGCTCTAATTGACTCAAATTAGTGATAAGACTAAGATTAATGTCTCTCATATTCTAAACTAATGGGGATAATAAAATGCAGTATAAAGTGAGTTTTATTTCAGTCTTATTTGTTATTTGTCCCATCCATGCCGAGGAAATACAACGCTCTACAATGACTAGTTGTGCTTATCAGGCTGGTACTGCACGTGAAATTCAAACAATCCGGCAAACGGAAGGTGACGATTGGTCACAATTTGAACAGAAGGTGATGAAAATTTATAAAGAGGGGCAAGGGCGTACTGATTTGCTGGCAATAGCAAAGATGGTTTATCTTCAACCAACAGAGGTGTCAGTAAATGAGGTGTATGCTAAAACATTTTCTGCCTGTGTTAAGTTGACAGAGGGGGAGGCTGATTCGGCATAATGAAATACCGAATCAGAAACCAATAAGCGACTTAGTCTTCGCGACTAGTTACTTCTAATAAGTGATAACCAAACTGTGTTTTTACTGGACCTTGAACTGTGTTCACAGGAGCCGAGAAAACAACTTTATCAAATTCTGGAACCATCATGCCGGGACCGAATTCGCCTAAGTCACCACCTGTTGCACCAGAAGGGCAAGAAGAGTTTTCTTTTGCTACGGCTGCAAAATCTGCACCTTCTTCAATTTCTTTTTTAAGCTCAATGCAGATTTCTTCACTGTCTACCAAAATGTGTCGTGCTGTTGCTTTAGCCATGTTTATGTCCTAAATAGGGATATGATTGAACGGAGTATTATACCAATGTGGGGGCCGTTAGTGAATTAAACGAGCGTTTACTCGGTAATGTGTAAGGTATTACCATCAAATTCAACCGTATCTCCAGTAATGATTTTCTTACGTTTTTGAGTTTCTACCTCGCCATTAACACTCACCAAACCATTATCAATGACTTGTTTAGCTTCACCGCCACTCGATGCGAGGCCTTCGAATTTTAGAATTTTATATAACTCTGTAGGTGATGCTTTTAGTTTAACGTTAATTATGTTCGACATGGTTGAAGCCTGCTTTAGTATTGAGGTGAGTAGTTTACCGTTTTACGTGATGCATTCATATTAATGAATCAGAGCGAACAATCTGGTATGGTCTACTTAATCACTTAAAACCAACGAGAGGCGAGTTTCTAAATGAGCTCAGATAAGAACAAACGACTTGATGATATTGTTGCTCAATCTAAAAAATATCAGACTGAACGAGAAGGAACATATCGAGAACGAGCATTAAAACTATATCCATGGGTATGCGGTCGGTGTTCTCGCGAATTTACTAATATTAATTTGAAAGAGTTAACGGTACATCATCGCGACCATAATCACGACAATAACCCATCAGATGGTAGTAATTGGGAACTATTGTGTATTTATTGTCATGATAATGAGCACTCTCGTTATATTGAACAAGTACGCTATGGAAGTAGCGGAAGTGAGAATACTAAAAACACATCAAGTCACAACCCTTTTTCAGGCCTAGCTGATTTATTAAAATAAGCTAGATTGTCTTATAAAGTTAATCAAACTGTGATGTTTCTCTCAAGTTAAGGCTTAAGTGGCCTCCAATATGTGACGTCATTCTCAATTAATTACAAACCTTCAAAGTAAAATATTCCCATGTTTTATAAATATATGAGGGAGCATTGAAATGAAGATTTTAGTCGATTCTATTCAAATGTTGGTAGTTGCTGCGATGATTTATCCTATGTTCTATTTATGGGATATAAATAAAGTAGATCAATTTTGCAGTGAGATTGAGACAGGTATCAGTCAGCAAACATTTTTACAAATTGCTGATGAGCAATCTATCAAAATCGTTGGGGGAAGTGGCGGTAAAGGAAAGTGGAATTCATCAGCCGTTACATGGTCACCTTTTACCAACTATAGTTGTAAAGTGAGAGGTTATGGCGGCTTGGTTTCTAACGCATGGATTGAAGAAGCATAGGCATTAGACAGCCCGAGAGACTGTCTAATGCTTTTTTCTATTATTTAGCCGCCACCAGTAACATAGTTAATCATAATACCCGCTGCGACAGCTGAGCCAATTACACCCGCTACGTTTGGCCCCATTGCATGCATAAGCAAGAAGTTATGAGGGTCAGACTCTAATCCTAGTTTGTTTGATACTCGTGCAGCCATCGGCACAGCAGAAACACCTGCAGAACCAATTAATGGGTTAATACCACCGCCACCAAATCTATTCATCAGTT
>WTAY01000201.1 GCA_013139345.1 Methylophaga sp.
TACTTTAAATAAAAAAAGCCACATTACCCTAAGGTAATGTGGCTTTAATCTATTTCTATTTAACCACCAAAGTCATCTAACATGATGTTTTCTGGCTCTACGCCGTTTTCAATCAACATGTTGATCACTGAGGAGTTCATGATTGGAGGCCCACATAAGTAGTACTCACAATCTTCTGGAGCTGGATGGTTTTTAATGTATTCTTCAAATAATACATTATGGATAAAACCTGTATAACCTTCCCAGTTGTCTTCTGGTAATGCATCAGATAATGCAGTATGCCATACGAAATTATCATTCTCTTTCGCTAACATATCAAAATCTTCTACATAGAACATTTCACGCTTACTACGTGCACCGTACCAGAAAGACATTTTACGTTTAGATCCCAATCTTCGAAGTTGATCAAAGATATGAGAACGCATTGGAGCCATACCAGCACCACCACCAACAAAGATCATTTCTGCATCGGTATCTCTAGCAAAGAACTCACCATAAGGACCTGATACTAAGGCCTTATCACCTGGTTTCAGGTTAAAGATGTATGATGACATAACCCCTGGAGGTACTGAATCTGGAGCACCAGGAGGTGGCGAAGCAACCCGTACGTTCAACATAATTTCTTTTTCTTCTGGATAAGAAGCCATTGAATATGCACGTAAAGTAGGTTCTTTCACATCAGAAACATAACGCCAAAGATTGAATTTATCCCAATCTTCACGATACTCTTCTGCAATGTCCATATCTTCATATTTTGAGATATGTGCTGGACATTCAATTTGAATATACCCACCCGCTTGATATTTAATTTCCTCACCTTCAGGTAATTCTAATACCAATTCTTTAATAAAAGTCGCAACGTTGTCATTTGACTTAACAGTACATTCCCATTTTTTAACACCAAACACGCTGTCTTCAACTTCAATCTTCATATCATGCTTTACAGCAACTTGACATGAAAGACGTTCGCCTTCAGCTGCTTCACGTTTAGTGATATGAGATAACTCAGTCGGTAGGATTTCACCACCGCCTGAATGTACTTTTACAGTACACTGACCACAAGTACCACCACCGCCACAGGCAGATGGGATAAATAAATCATTATCTGCCAAAGCAGTTAATAATTTAGACCCTGCTGGCACATGAATAGTCTTTTCATCATTGACAACGATTTCGATGTCACCTGATGCTACCAACTTACTCTTTGCGCCGATAATAATAAATACCAGCGCAATCACGATCACCGTGAATAATACTACGCCTAATATAATTTCAAGCATTACTCATCCTTCCTACAGTTGGATTCCAGAAAAAGCCATGAAGCCAAGAGACATCAGACCTGCACTAATAAATGTAATTCCTAAACCTTCAAGACCTTTAGGAATATCGCTGTATTTTAGTTTCTCACGGACACCCGCCATCACAGTGATAGCCAATGCCCAACCAAAACCACTACCAACACCGTAAACAACACTTTGAGTAAAGTCGTAGTCACGCTCAATCATGAACAAACTACCACCCAAAATTGCACAGTTTACTGTGATTAATGGTAAGAAAACACCTAAAGCATGGAACAGTGCAGGAAAGAATTTATCTAAAACCATTTCCAGAATCTGTACCAATGCCGCAATCATACCGATACAGCTTAGTAGTACTAAAAAGCTTAAATCAACGCCTGTAATGCCTAACCATGACAAAGCATCTTCTTTTAACAGTGTGTGATAAACCAAGTTATTTACCGGTACGGTAATCACTTGAACAACCATCACAGCAACCCCTAGGCCTATCGCCGTAGAGATTTTTTTAGAAACTGCCAGGAATGTACACATCCCCAGGAAGAATGCTGAGGCTAAGTTTTCTACGAAAACCGCTTTAATAAATAAACTTACATATTCATTCATTAGTGATGTCCTCCTTCACCATGAGAAATATCCATAATTTTAAAATCAGCTTGTTCTAACTGTTCAGGTTTCCATTGACGGAATACCCAAATAAGTATGCCGATAATAAAGAACGCGCTCGGTGGTAATAACATCAGACCGTTTGGATCGTACCAACCGCCATCTTTTGTTAATGGGAATATTTCTATACCCAATAATTTACCTGAACCAAACAATTCTCTAAAGAATGCAACGATGATCAAGATCAAACTATAGCCCAAACCATTGCCTATGCCATCGATAAAGCTGGCCATAGGTGGGTTTTTCATCGCATAGGCTTCAGCACGCCCCATCACAATACAATTTGTAATAATCAAGCCAACAAATACTGAAAGTTGCTTGCTTATTTCATAAGCAAACGCTTTCAGTATTTGATCAACAACAATCACCAAAGAAGCAATAATCGTCATTTGTACAATAATACGAATACTTCCTGGAATATGGTTTCTGATTGAACTAATCGCCGCACTAGAGCAGGCTGTCACAGATGTCAAAGCTAACGCCATAATCAGCGATGTAGACATTTGTGAGGTGACAGCTAATGCTGAACAGATACCCAGTACTTGTAAAGTAATGGGGTTATTATTGACCAA
>WTAY01000159.1 GCA_013139345.1 Methylophaga sp.
TTTCACGCAATTTAGCACCTGTTTTTTCAATTGGATGCTCGGCATTAAGGTGACGCATTGATGTCATTTCTGGGTAGCCAGTTTGACCTTCAAGGATAAATTGTTTTGCATATTTACCTTCTTGAATGTTTTTCAAACATTCACGCATTGCACGACGGCTTTCTTCGTTAATGATCTTAGGACCAGTAACATATTCGCCGTATTCAGCATTATTAGAGATTGAGTAGTTCATGTTAGCGATACCGCCTTCATACATGAGATCTACAATCAATTTCAATTCATGCAAACATTCGAAGTAAGCCATTTCTGGAGCGTAACCCGCTTCAGTTAATGTTTCGAAACCTGCTTTAACTAATTCAACAGCACCACCACATAATACAGCTTGCTCACCGAATAAATCTGTTTCACATTCGTCACGGAATGTTGTTTCGATGATACCTGTACGACCACCACCAACACCAGAAGCGTAAGATAATGCGATTGCTTTCGCGTTACCTGAAGCATCTTGTTCAATAGCGATTAAATCAGGGATACCACCACCTTTAACAAATTCACTACGTACTGTGTGACCAGGTGCTTTTGGCGCAATCATGATTACGTCTAAATCTGCACGTGGGTTAACTTGCTTGTAGATAATTGCAAAACCGTGAGCAAAGGCTAAAACAGCACCTTTTTTCAAGTTTGGTTCAATTTCTTCTTTGTAAAGTTGTGATTGGAACTCATCAGGAGTCAAAATCATTACTAAATCAGCACCAGCAACAGCAGTTGGAGTATCTTTGACTGTTAAACCATGTGCTTCAGCTTTAGCAATTGAAGAAGAACCAGGGCGAAGTGCAACGGTTACATCAACACCTGAATCTTTTAAGTTACAAGCATGTGCATGGCCTTGTGAACCGTAACCAACAACAGTAACTTTCATACCTTTGATGATAGATAAGTCACAATCTTTATCGTAATAAACGTTCAAACTCATTTTTTAATTCCTTAATACTTCAAAATCTAATTTTTAAGACATCTTCATGAAAAATATTTTTCGTCAGGGCAAGGAAAAAATAGTATAAAAAGCGCAGCTTACAAATAGTAAGTGAGCATTTTTAGACTTTTTTAAACGCCGCCATGGCGGAAAAGATGCATCATGTAAAGGTCTCTTATACGTGTAATATCTTATCGCCACGGGCAATACCTGACACCCCTGAACGCACTGTTTCTAAAATCTTATGTTCCGCTAATGCCTCAATAAAAGAGTCTACTTTTTTACCTGAACCTGTTAGTTCAATCGTATAAGTAGATGTTGTGACATCAATGATATGACCTCGGAAAATATCTGCTAAACGTTTGATATCTTCACGTTGTGCCATTGTGGCGGATTTCACTTTCACCAGCACCATTTCACGTTCAATATGTGGACCTTCAGACAAATCTAACAACTTCACCACATCAATTAACTTGTTAAGTTGCTTGGTAATCTGTTCAATTATACGGTCTGTACCAATAGCTACAATAGTAATTCGTGATAGCGACGCATCTTCTGTAGGTGCAACAGTCAAAGACTCAATGTTATAGGCACGTGCCGAGAACAAACCAACAACACGCGATAATGCACCCGCTTCGTTTTCAATTAAAATAGAAATGATATGGCGCATTATGATAACTCCCGCTCAGGATCTTGCGGTAATTTCGCATGCTTAGACATATGCATTTGATTATGTGCCTTACCATTTGCGATCATTGGATATACATTTTCTGTTCTATCCGTTACTACATCAATAAATACCAATCTATCTTTCATTGCAAAGGCTTTTTCCATTGCCGCATCGAGATCTTCTGGTCGCTCAACACGAATACCAACATGACCATAACTTTCAGCTAACTTAACAAAGTCAGGTAATGATTCCATATAAGAGCTTGAGTAACGTTCTTCATAGAAAAATTCTTGCCACTGACGAACCATACCTAAATAACCGTTATTTAATGCAACGATTTTGATCGGCAAGCCATACTGCAAACAGGTTGATAACTCCTGAATACACATTTGAATACTACCTTCTCCGGTAATACATACAACTGTTTCATCAGGGTGCGCCAATTGAACGCCCATTGCAGCAGGCAAACCAAAGCCCATCGTGCCTAAACCACCAGAGTTAATCCAGCGGTTTGGTTTATCAAAGCCATAATATTGTGCTGCCCACATTTGATGTTGTCCCACATCAGATGTAACGAAAGCATCACCATTAGTCAGTTTGTGAACAAGTTCAACGGCAGCTTGTGGTTTGATTGAATCCGAATTATTACGGTCATAGTCAAGACATTTTAATGCTCGCCAGCCATTAATTACCTTCCACCACGCTTCAATATCTTTCTTCTGCGTCTGTTTTTTACCCGTAGTCAGGAGATGGTTCATTTCCTGAAGCACTCCTCCAACATCACCAACAATAGGAATATCTACAGTAATATTTTTAGAAATTGATGAGGGATCAATATCAATATGAATAATTTGTGCGTCAGGACAAAACTCAGCAATTTTACCTGTTACTCGGTCATCAAAACGAGCACCAATAGCAATTAACACATCACAATCATGCATTGCCATATTGGCTTCATAGGTTCCGTGCATACCTAACATGCCGATATTTAGCTCATCACTTGCAGGGAAAGCACCTAAGCCCATTAATGTGCTGGTAATTGGGTAGCCTAAATGCCGCACGAATGTTCGTAGTTCTTCTGAAGCATTACCAAGAACAACACCACCACCAGAATAAACCACTGGCTTTTTAGCGTTCAATAATAAATCAACAGCACGTTTAATCTGACCAGAATGACCTTTTACTGTCGGCTGGTATGAACGCATCGTGATTTTATCAGGATAGTGATACGGTACTTTAATCGCAGGATCAGTAATATCTTTTGGCACATCAATAACAACTGGACCAGGTCGCCCTGTTGTTGCAACATAAAATGCTTTTTTGATTGTTTCCGCTAATTTTGTAACATCTTTTACTAAGAAGTTATGCTTTACACATGGGCGGGTAATACCGACGGCATCGACCTCTTGAAAGGCATCACTACCAATCACTGCTGATGGCACTTGTCCGGTAATCACAACCATTGGGATTGAATCCATATAGGCAGTTGCAATACCTGTTACGGCATTAGTAGCACCCGGTCCAGATGTAACTAAAACGACACCCGGCTTGTTTGTAGAACGCGCATAACCATCTGCAGCATGTGTTGCAGCTTGCTCATGGCGTACTAAAATATGCTTAACATCATCCTGCCGATAAAGCGCATCATAAATATGAAGCACCGAACCACCGGGATAACCAAACAAATATTCAACACCTTCGTCTTTTAAACTACGAACCAGAATATCAGCACCGCTTAATTCCACGTGTTCCCCTTCTCAATTGCCATTAATGGCCGTCACAAAAATATAAACGCACAAATGTACGTGGAATGCCGGCTTAGGTCAAGTAAAACCGAGCTTAAACCCTCTTATCTAGCAAGGTTTTAAACTGAAAGATATCGGCTTATTTGTTTAGCTATGTCATAATTCGGGCTATGACTAAAACACAAAACATACAAATAGTAATTACTCAGCCTGATGACTGGCATCTTCATTTGCGCGACGACACGGCACTTAACAGGACTGTTCCTGACACTGCACACGCGTTTGCACGTGCGGTTATCATGCCCAACTTACGGCCGCCAGTAACAACAACGGCATTGGCAACAGATTATCGCCAACGTATTTTAGATGCGCGTCCTGATGGGAACAATTTTGCCCCCTTAATGACCTTATACTTAACGGATAATACCCCTGCGGAAGAGATTAAGGCTGCACATGAAAGTGGCATTGTTTACGCTGTTAAACTCTACCCTGCTGGCGCAACAACAAATTCAGATGCGGGTGTAACAGACCTCAAACTCTGTGCTGAAGCCTTAGCAGAAATGGAACGTCTTCAACTGCCACTGCTCGTCCATGGCGAAGTAACACATGCAGATATTGACGTATTTGATCGAGAAAAAGTTTTCATTGACCAGGTACTCAAACCTTTACTAACTGATTACCCAAAACTTAAGGTTGTGTTTGAACATATCACGACTGCTGATGCGGTTGATTTTGTAATGGCAAGCAATGCTAATATTGCGGCAACAATTACACCTCACCACCTTCTATTAAACCGTAATGATTTACTGGTTGGAGGTATTCACCCACATAACTATTGTTTACCAGTATTAAAACGTAATACCCATCAACACGCTCTCATTAAAGCCGCAACAAGTGGCAACCCGAAGTTCTTTTTAGGGACTGATAGTGCACCACATGCTATTGATGCCAAAGAAACATCGTGCGGTTGTGCCGGAATTTACAGTGCTCATGCAGCTATTGAGCTTTATGCTGAAGCATTTGAAGCAGCACAAGCATTAGATAAACTAGAAGGCTTTGCCAGCCATTTTGGTCCAGACTTTTATGGATTACCTAGAAACAAAAAACAAATCACGCTTATCAAAGAATCATGGACAGTGCCTAATAGTTATGAATTTTCAGGACAAGAGTTAGTTCCAATGAGAGCGGGACAAAAAATCAATTGGAAATTAGCTTAACAACTAAACGTTCAACAAATTTAGTTCAAAAAAATACCCAAGACTTATGACTAAGCTTGGGTATTTTTTTGAATTACGAAACTCGTTTTTTTATAAACTAACACCAATGCGTTTAGCAACTTCTTCATAGGCTTCAATTACGCCACCTAAACCTTGGCGAAAACGATCTTTATCTAATTTCTTACGTGTTTCAGCATCCCATAAGCGACAACCATCAGGACTGAATTCATCACCTAAAATAACATCACCTTTGAACAAGCCAAATTCTAATTTATAGTCGACCAAAATCATACCTGCATCAGAAAACAACTTAGTCAAAACAGCATTAACTTTAAACGTTAACTCTTTCATTTTATTAACAGAGTCAGCTGAAGCCCAACCAAATGTTTCGATATGGTATTCATTAATCATCGGATCGTGCAGTTCATCATTTTTAAGGAAAAACTCGAAGACTGGTGGGTTCAATTCTAAACCATCTTCAACACCTAAACGACGACATAAACTACCACTAGCGACATTTCTAACAACACACTCTACAGGCATCATTTGCATATTTTTTACTACAGATTCTGTGTCATTAAAAAGTTCTTTAAAATGAGTTGGAACACCTGCATTTTCCAACTGTTCCATAATGAATGCATTAAACTTATTATTCACTTCACCTTTGCGGCTCAGTTGCTCGATTTTCTCGCCATCAAATGCTGAGGTATCATCACGAAAACTCATAATGACATAATCATCATTATCCGTGGCATAAATACTTTTAGCTTTACCTGCGAACAGTTCTTGTTTTTTTTCCATCATTTACTCTTTAACTTTAACTATTAGTTATTTCACGCCAATCAAAACCTGCTTCTTGTTCAGCAAGCCCAATCCAACTTTGGTCACAGTTTAACGCTTCTGCAAACAAAGGTCTTACAATATTCGGTGAATTATTTTTCTCGCTCAAGTGCATAGCAACAATATGCTGCAAGCGGCTTGTATCAATTTTTTCTAGTATTTTAGCTGATTGCACATTATTTAAGTGACCTAGTCGTCCTGCAACACGGTACTTTAAATGATCAGGATATTCGCCATTATCCAACATGTCCATATCATGGTTAGCTTCTAGCAATAAAGCATCACACGCTGATAAAGCTTGCTCTATAACTGGAGTGCTAATACCGACATCCGTTAATAAGCCTAATCTATGCTGTCCATCTGAAAACACAAATTGACTTGGCTCTCGAGCATCATGTGGAACAGGAAAAGGTTGAACTTCAATATCACCAATACTAAATGTTTCATGGCAACTGAACTCTTTCACCAAGCTCATTACATCGGCAGATAAACAAGCGGCTGTTCCTGCTGTGGCATAAACAGGAAGTTTATGTTTTCTGGCTAAAACACGAACACCACTTATATGATCGCCATGTTCATGTGTTACGACAATGCCAGAAAGCGTACTAGGATCTATCTCAAATCGCTGTAAGCGTTTCTCAGTCTCTCGTGCAGAAAAACCACAATCTACTAATAGTGTGGTTTTTCCATGTGAAACTAGTGTTGCATTACCCCGACTACCACTACCGATCGAGGCAAAACGCATTATTTAGCTAACTGTTCCTGAATAAGGCTTAATAAACGTTTAGCCGTATCAGAAGAAGTACGCACTTCTTCAGCATCTAAGATAATTACCTTTGTATTAGCTGCATCAGAAATTAGCTTGATGTAATAATATTCATCTGGTGCTTTTTCAGCATCATCTTTCCAGAAGGCTAATTTACTTAATACTCCTTCATCCTCTTGTTCAGCTTCATTGAATGGATCAAGGTAGTGAACAAAATATGCACCTCTTGAACGGTCACGATCTTCAACAGAAAAACCTTTGCTATCTAAAATTCGGCCTATCTTGCGCCATACATTTGAAAAGTCATTTTCTACTAATAATGATTGGTGGCCATCTGTACTATCCAACAATGTAGCGGTAACAGATGCACGCTGTGGCTCTAATTGTTTTTTCGCTTTTATCTCAGCTTGTGCTACTTGATGTAAGCCGCCTAAGAACTCAGCTATTTGACGTAACATTGCTTCATTTTTTTGTACATTTGCATCAAATCCAGCAGCACCTACATAAACTAGTGATTGTTTTAATGTATCACCACGTTCCATTCTTATACGGTACGCATAATCATCGCTGCCAGTTACAGTGTCCATTAAGCCAATACGTTGATCTTTACGCTTAATCTCAATACCTTTTTGCGACCAGAAGTCTAAAAGGTTTTGCCAAACAGCATCACGGTTGCCGGGTATAACTAAATGACGCTTTTTACCTTCACCAGATAATGCTGGTTTTGTTTCTGGCGTAATATTGTATTTACTTACAAGAGGATTCGTTGCCGCTTCTTCAAACTCAGAATACGTCGCTGAACTATTCTGACTACCGGCAATATCATCATTAATTCGTGCAGAACTTAAATCAGGTGGAATATCAAGAGGTGGCATTGTTTCCGCTTTACGATATTCCTTTGTATTATCAGGAACGACCTCATCAATCGCAGGTAAAGAGCCACAGCCACTCAACACAACAGATACCAATATAGCTAAAGAAGAATATTTATAGTTCATCTAGTTAAATTCACTCTCAATTAATTTAATA
>WTAY01000180.1 GCA_013139345.1 Methylophaga sp.
TCTTCTGTGATTAATAAAAATGCACTTCGAACGTTTATTGAAGGCGAGATTGAAAGTGCTAAAAGTGAAGGTGTACTTTTCTCATTACATTTAAAAGCAACAATGATGAAAGTTTCTGATCCTATTATTTTTGGTCATGTTGTCTCTGTCTTTTATAAAGATGTCTTTGAAAAACATGCGACAGTATTTGAACAAATTGGTGTTGATATTAAAAATGGTCTTGGTGATGTCTACGCCAAAATAAAAAGCCTTCCAGAAGAGAAGCAAGCTGAAATTGAAGCTGACATTCAGGCTGTATATGCAACGCGTCCTGACTTAGCGATGGTTGATTCTGATAAAGGCATTACAAACCTCCATGTACCTTCTGATGTGATTGTAGATGCATCAATGCCGGCAATGATTCGTGCATCTGGTCAAATGTGGAATAAAGATGGGCAACAGCAAGATACCAAAGCGATTATTCCAGATCGTTGTTATGCGGGTATTTATCAGCAAACGATTGATTTTTGTAAGCAACATGGCGCGTTTGATCCAACAACAATGGGTAGTGTGCCTAATGTTGGCTTGATGGCGCAGAAAGCCGAAGAATATGGATCGCATGATAAAACGTTTGAAATTCCAACGTCAGGAACAGTACGTGTAATTGATGATAACGGCACGACATTACTTGAACATACTGTAGAGGAAGGCGATATCTGGCGCATGTGTCAGGCGAAAGATGCACCAATTCAAGATTGGGTGAAGTTGGCAGTTAACCGAGCTCGCTTAAGTGGTACTCCCGCTGTATTTTGGTTAGATAAAAACCGAGCTCATGATGCCCAGCTTATTGCTAAAGTTGAAAAATACTTACCTGAACATGATACCGATGGTTTGAATATCCAAATTTTGTCACCTGAAGATGCCATTCAGTTTTCACTAGAACGAATTCAAAAAGGTGAAGATACCATCTCTGTAACGGGTAATGTTTTACGTGATTATTTGACTGATCTGTTCCCAATTCTAGAATTGGGAACAAGTGCCAAAATGTTATCAATTGTTCCATTAATGAATGGTGGTGGCTTGTTTGAAACAGGAGCAGGTGGTACAGCCCCTAAACTGGTCGAGCAATTTTTACATGACGATCACTTACGCTGGGATTCATTAGGTGAATTCTTGGCGTTAGCTGCATCACTAGAGCATTTGAGTAATACTACGGGTAATAAGAAAGCGAAGGTACTTGCCGACACCTTGGATAGTGCCACAGGACAATTCCTTGATAATAATAGATCACCATCAGGACGTATTGGTGAAATTGATAATCGTGGAAGCCATTTCTACCTAGCACTTTATTGGGCTCAAGCCTTAGCAGAACAATCAGATTCGCAAGAGTTACAAACTCATTTTACAAAATTAGCAAATGAATTAGCTGAAAATGAAACTCAAATTATTGATGAGTTAAATTCTGCTCAAGGTTCCGCTGTTGAGCTTGATGGTACGTACTTTATTGATGAAGCATTAATGGCTGCATCAATGAGACCAAGTTCGACATTAAACATGTTAATCAATGCTTAAATAGCTTCCGCTTTAAACGTATCTAAATACAGCGCTGTTGCGCCTGCAACAGCGGCTGGGATAACTAAGAAGTTAACAAATGGAATCATTGTTGCTCCCAATGTAGCAACACCAAAGCCAAGTGCCAAACTGCGTTTTTGTCTCAATAGCGCCCGTTGTTGGGGGAATTTTATTTGATGGTTACCCATTGGATAATCATGATAATCAATCGCTAACATCCAGCTTGAGAAAGCAATCCATAATATAGGTGCGATGATATTTACAACGGGTACCCATGACAGAATAAATAATGGGATCATCCACGCGACAAAATAAAGAAGTTTGCGAATTTCATTCCAGATCATTGATGGCGCATCTTTCATGATTTCTTTCAAATTAAGACCGATAGGTGGCTTGCCTTGCAGTTTTGTTTCTACCGCTTCGGCAAGCGCGCCATTAAATGGTGCTGCTAATATATTGGCAATAATAGAAAAACTGAAGAAGACAATAAGCAGAAGTAAACTGGCAAACAGCGGCCATATAATCCACATGATCCAGTTAAGTAACCATTCTGGGATCCAAGTCGGCATCATTGCGTTAATCCATTGATCAAACTTTGTAATGCCTAACCAAATAGCAAAGCTGAATAGTATGGTGTTAATCGCCATGGGAATATAGGCAAACTTACGAATTCCTTTTTGATGAATTAGGCTAAAACCTTTCAGTAGGTAACGAGCACCACTAAATAAATCCTGCATAATTAAACCTTATCCTTTAATGAGTTTGATGCTAAACATGCAACACCGTATGCTGCTTCTGTATGTTTGGGAGTGATGAATGATACGGGGATAGCGTGCTGACGGATAGTCTGCCAAACTTTATTTACTGCACCACCGCCAACAGTACGAATAGAGTTTACAGCCGGTGCACCTGCTTGCTCGAGTACCTGATAAGCTTGCTGTTCAATATTAGCAATACCTTTTAGCATGCCATGTAAGCACTTAACATCATCCGTTGAGCGGGGCGATAGTCTCGGTTTTAATTCTGGATTGTTGATAGGAAAACGTTCGCCTTTTGATAATAAGGGGTAGTAGTCAGGCGTTTTATTATCAAGAGAGATTAACCGGCTTAGACGTTGTAGCTCACCAGAGTTAAAAAAGTGTTTAAGTACAGCACTACCGGTATTGGATGCGCCACCTACCAGCCATTTATCACCAAGTCGATGACTGTAAACACCATGTTCTGGTAAAAAGATCGGCGTATCACTGATTAGTTTTACAACTAGCGTTGAGCCTAATGATGTCACAGCATCACCGATTTGGTTAGCGCCTGTTGCAAGCAATGCGGCAATGCTATCTGTTGTTCCAGCAACAATATTAGGAGCTGATGTTAAATTGAAGTGTGCACAGAGTTCATCTGACAATATGCCAATAAGCTGGCCCGGACTTACAACATCAGGTAATTGTGAACGGTCAGCAATTGAGTCAATCCATTCTGGCCACTGGCGAGTGATTGGGTCATAACCGGTTTTAAGTGCATTATTTTCGTCACTTATTCCAAGTGGCGCACCGAGCTTAAAGTTAATCCAGTCTGCTTGATGTAATAAATGACAATGAGGTGGAAATGTGTGATTTTGTTGTAAGTATGCCAATTTAGCTAACCCACTACTTGCACCATGAGCTCCTGAGTTTGCAGGAGCAATGTCCGCAATGTGTTGGCTTTGCTCTACTGCTCTGGCATCGTTGTACATTAATATAGGGGTGAGGGGCTGGCCTAGCCCATCTGTAATTAAAATCGAACCAGAGGTTGCATCTACTGCAATGGCTTTGATTTCATAATGCTGACAGTGTGGAATTAGTTCTGAGAGAGCCTGTTTGACAAGGTGCCAGTGAGTGTCGGGATCTTGTTCTGAGATTGGTGAGTTATCGTGTGAAATTGTCAGAGCGCGTTGGCTTCTGGCAATAATATTCTGTTGTTGATCAATGGCAATAGCTCGACACCCTGAGGTGCCGAGATCAATACCGATATAGGCGTTATTAGCCATAACGCGTACTATTCTTAAACCGTACTAAGGTAACTGAACAGGTGTTGGTGCAACCCAACCTTCTTTTTTATGTTCAGCAACAACGGTTGTATAAACACCACCGCGAACATTAAAAATACCCGTAATACGCATAAAACGAGGGTCGGTTGCAGCAACAAGATCATCTAAGATCTGATTGGTTACTTTCTCATGAAATGCGCCTTCTTCACGGTATGTCCACATATAAAGTTTGAATGATTTTAATTCAACACATTTGAGATCAGGTACATAATCAATCTTGATTGTGGCAAAATCAGGTTGACCTGTCATTGGGCATAAACAAGTAAATTCAGAAGTTTCAATGTGAATGGTATAATCACGTTCTGGAATCGCGTTGTCGAAGGTGTCAAGATCTTTGCTTGGAAGTGTGGACATAGGAAGTCTCGATAATGATGATAAAAACGAACTATTATCCCTTAGTTGGAAGATTAATTTAAGTGTTAGATATTGCTGTAATCATAATTTTGGTCATTGTTGCCTTTGCAGGCGTTGCTTGGTATGGCAATAGAAGTAGTCAGCAGCGAACAAAATTATTGGAAGAAATTGATGATATAGAACCCGAACTGGGAGATAGTGACAAGTTTGGTGCTTTATTTGACCAAGAGTTACAACATCAGTCTATTGAAAATGATCATTTTGAAATTGATGCAGAGCCAAAGATAACACTTTCTGAGAGTGTTAAATCTATCGCTACAGCACCGGCTAAAGAGACTCAAATCAACATTACACTTGATGATGATTTGGATGACGCTGAACAAGCAATAGAGCAGCAAGCGGCAGAACCTCAAGAAGACATAGAATTAGACGATGTGCCTGAAGAGCCCGCCGTCATAAATGGCTGGGATATGGTTATTTCATTCACAGTCATGGCACGTGATGATCAACTTTTCTCAGGAAAATCAATTAAATCAACCTTAGAAAGTCTCGATTTACACTTTGGTGATTTACAAATTTTTCATAGAACACTACCCGGTCTTCGTAAACAAACCTTATTTAGCGTTGCAAATATCTTAGATCCGGGCACATTAAATCCTGATGGTTTTGCAACAATGCGAACACCAGGTTTACTTGTTTTTGCACGATTACCGGGGCCAGTTAATGGTTTAACATTATTTGACGATTTGCTAGATGTCGCCCAAAAAATGACTGACAAATTGGATGGTACATTATGTGATGAGTCTCGTGAGGTGCTTAGCCAGTCTGCCATTGAGGACATGCGTAACCGTATTTTAAATCTAAACCTACAACTACAAGCAGAGCAAAGTAACTACAATAATGACTACTCAGATTGAATCTACACAACGAGCCAGTGAACTTAGAGACTTAATAAATAAATATAACTATCTCTATTATGTTATTGATAACCCAGAAGTTACTGATTCTGAATATGATCGTTTATTTAATGAACTTAAACAAATTGAACATAAACAGCCTGAGTTACTAACGGCTGATTCACCAACCCAAAGAGTGGGCGGGCGGGCACTTGATAAGTTTAATCAAATCACTCATGCGATCCCAATGTTGTCATTGGATAATGTATTTAACACCGAAGACTTGAATGCGTTTGATCAACGCGTACGTGATTGGTTAAATACTCGTGAAGTACAAGTTTATGCTGCTGAACCTAAATTAGATGGCCTTGCTATCAGCCTGCGTTATGAACAAGGAATATTGGTTCAAGCAGCGACTCGTGGTGATGGCGCTGTGGGTGAAGATGTTACCGTCAATGTAAGAACGATTCCTACTGTACCGTTAAAACTTATTGGTGATGATATCCCTGACGTGGTTGAAGTGCGTGGTGAGATCATTATGCCTAAAGCAGGCTTTGATGCGTTAAATATCAAACAGGTTGAAGAGGGCAAGAAACCCTTTGTTAACCCACGTAATGCCGCAGCGGGTTCACTACGTCAATTAGATTCAAAAATAACGGCTAACCGTCCTCTAGCTATCTATTGTTATGGTTTAGGTGAGCTTATAGGAATGGATAAGCCAGCCACACATAGTGCCGCTATGAAGATGATTGAAAAGTGGGGCTGTCAGATTTCTCCAGAACTTGAATTGCTTGAAGGTGTAGATGCCTGTTTACGCTATATTGAGCAACTTGGTGAGCGTCGTGACAGCTTATCTTATGATATTGATGGTGTCGTATTGAAGATTGACAATATCCAACTACAACAACGCTTAGGCTTTGTTTCTAGGGCGCCACGTTGGGCAATTGCTCATAAGTTTCCTGCACAAGAAGAAATGACGGTTGTTGAAGATATTGAAATTC
Source organism: Methylophaga sp. (assembly GCA_013139345.1). Lineage (GTDB taxonomy): Bacteria > Pseudomonadota > Gammaproteobacteria > Nitrosococcales > Methylophagaceae. Next base: position 5,886 of record WTAY01000180.1, read on the forward strand.
AAGTGGGTCGTACTGGAGCATTAACGCCAGTTGCACGTTTAAAACCTGTTTTCGTGGGTGGTGTGACGGTCAGTAATGCAACACTGCATAATCAAGATGAAATTGACCGTAAAGATGTACGAGTAGGGGACACAGTTATAGTGCGTCGCGCGGGTGATGTTATTCCTGAGGTTGTGCAGGTGGTGATGTCAAAACGACCTGAACAAACAGTTAACTTTAAGATTCCAAGCATCTGCCCAATTTGTGACTCTGAGGTTGAGCGTGTTGAAGGAGAAGCAATAGCGCGATGTAGTGGCGGTTTATATTGTCCTGCACAACGTAAAGAGGCGATAAAGCATTTTGCATCACGCAAAGCGATGGATGTGGATGGGTTGGGTGACAAGCTCGTTGAACAGTTAGTTGATGAAGGTTTAATCAACGACCCCGCAGATCTATTTCAACTCACTGTTGAACAATTATCATCGTTAGAACGTATGGGTGAAAAATCAGCCGTTAATTTAGTGAATGCATTAGATGCTTCTAAACATACAAGATTTTCTCGATTCTTATTTGCATTAGGGATTCGAGAAGCGGGCGAAGCAACAACACGTTCATTAGCTAGTCATTTTTTAACACTTGGTGCACTCAACGTTGCCAATGAAGATGCACTTATAGAAATCGAAGATGTAGGGCCAATAGTTGCCCATCACATAGTGACTTTTTTTCACCAAGAACATAACCAACAGGTCATTGATCGATTATTAGCCGCAGGTGTTGATTGGCCAGAAGAGAAAAAAATTGCTGAAGATTCATTATTAAGTGGTAAGACCGTGGTGTTAACAGGCACCTTAGAACAGCTATCTCGTAGTGAAGCAAAAGAAAAGTTATTAGCCTTAGGTGCAAAGGTTGCTGGTAGCGTGTCAGCCAAAACAGACTATGTTGTGGCAGGGCGTGATGCCGGTTCAAAATTAACAAAAGCAGAAAAATTGGGTATTACCGTGATGAGTGAATCAGACATGTTAGCGTGGTTTAATTAAGTGAGTGCATTAGCTGAAGCAATAAAAAAAGTAGCCACAGGCCCACATTTATCAAAAGACCTAAGCCAAGAAGAAGCACGGTTGGCGATGATGGAGATTTTGTCTGGTCAGGCTGATCCTGTTCAAGCTGCCATATTCTTTATTTCTTTACGAATTAAAACGGAAACAAATGAAGAAAATTTTGGGATCTATCAGGCATTACAAGCATCTACCACGCAATGCATTGCTAATGTTGAGCAGTTATTAACCATTTCAGATCCATTCAATGGCTTTAATCGACACTGCCCTATATCTGCATTTTTACCCGCTGTATTAGCTGCATCCGGTTTACCAACACTATCGCAAGGCGTGAAGGAAATGGGGCCTAAGTTTGGGGTAACGCATTCACAAGTATTCGCAGAGGCGGGTGTTAATGTAGATTTGACGGTCAAGCAAGCAACGGAAAGGCTAAATAACAAAGAACTCGCTTGGACATTTATTGACCAGAGACAGGCAACACCAGCTCTTTTTGCCTTAGAAGACTTACGCACAAGAATGATAAAACGCCCTAGCTTGGCAACGTTAGAAAAGCTAATCATGCCAATCAAAGCGCAAAGCAAAACACACCTTCAAATTGGCTTCGTGCATAAGGCTTATCCCCCAGTATTAGCATGGCTTTCAGAACAAGCTGATTTTGCATCAGCACTGATTATTCGAGGGATTGAAGGTGGTATATTGCCAACATTACGTGAACCATCAAATTGTTTTCAAACCTTTACAGGTGACGCT
>WTAY01000171.1 GCA_013139345.1 Methylophaga sp.
CAGTGGTGATAATCATCATCGTTGTTGGGCCATAAACACAAAAACCGGCACAGACTTGCTCGGTGCCTTTTTGCATAAAGTGTTCAACAGTAGGTTCAGTCACACCGTCTGGACAACGTAGAATTGAAAATATCGTGCCTACAGACAGGTTTATATCAATATTAGACGAACCGTCTAAAGGATCAAAAGCAATAAGATATTTACCTTTGGGCATATTGTCAGGAATTTGAATAATTTCTTCAATTTCTTCAGATGCCATAGCAGCTAAATGGCCGGTCCAATTCAGGTGATCAACCATGACATCGTTGGTAATGATATCTAGTTTTTTCTGAACTTCACCTTGTACATTTTCAGACTCTGCTGCACCGCCAAGCCCAATAATACCGCTTCGATTGACTAGGTGAGATATTTTTTTACAGGCACTGACAATATCATTCATCAACTCTGAAAACTCACCCGTTGACTGCGAATGAGCACGTTGTTGTTCGATAATAAACTGAGTAATCGACTTACCTATATCTGACATTTATATCCCCTAAAATAACTCCGTCATTCTCGCGAACGCGGGAATCCAACGATTTAACTAAGTATACCAAACCTGCTTTAGCAGTATGCCTTCCTTCAGAGAATAACTTCACCCTGTACGATATTTTCAATATTTATAGGCTTTATGGATTCCCATTTTCATGGGAATGACGCTTCCTTAGTCATTCCGTGAGTATGAAGTTCACTCCTTAACAAATGCTCGGATATAGATCAGTCCAAGCAGAATTATGTTCTTCTATTAATTCAATCTTCCAGTCTCTATTCCATTTCTTCAATTGATTTTCTCGCGTAATAGCTGAATCCATTTCTTGGTGAAGCTCATACCAAACTAAATCATGCACTTGGTATTTTTTAGTAAAACCTTCGACTTCATTATGCTTGTGTTGCCAAACCCGCTTAATAAGATCAGACGTAACACCAATATAAAGCGTCCCCTTCCGCTTACTTGCCAGCATGTAAACACAGGGCTATTTCATTTATTACTATCCATAACTACTTGCTACTATCCATGGATCCCCGCGTTCGCGAGGATGACGTTGATGGTTATAATAAAACACCTTATCATCCTCGTTAAAACGGGAGTCTAGGGCTATCTAACCAAGCTTGAATTTAGCATATATCCTTAAATTTCAGCTTCGTCTACTTTTTAAATCTTGACTAAAATCTCACCCATACCAATACCACCAACATCACCGGCATAACGTTGAACTCGTGAGAATGAATCAACACTGGCAAATTTACTATCTAACTTCTTGAAAGAGTTAAATAGTAACGGTAAAAAGGCCAAAGTATGTGAACCACAATCATTAAAATTTGCACCAAGACCTGTTGATGGTGTTTGAGTTAACAACACCGTGCCCCGCTTCATGCCATAACCTAAATGAGCACCGACATCACCCAATACAGCAATAGTGCCTGAGATCATTCGACCCGCACAGTAATCACCAGCATTACCTTCGATTAGGATGGTGCCTCGACGCATATGATCACCGGTACGATCACCTGTGTTACCAGTAACAATCACCGTACCGCCGGTCATGCCATTTTTGTATCCAGGACGAGCCCCACCAACAAAGTCACCGGCATTGCCGTTAATTTTAATCTGGCCTGACTTCATTTCACAGGCAGTATAAATACCAGTATCACCCGTTACTTCAATCTCAGCACCTTCTAAAAATAGCCCCAAATAACCACCGACATTACCCTCGATGCTAATCTTGCCTGAGGTCATGTTTCGGCCAATAAAATCGAGTTTATCAGTACTGTTTACAAATTTAATATCTGTAGCATCATCACCTGAAAGTTCAAATAAACTATCAACTCGTTCTGAAGAGTTACCAATTACGAGTTCAATGGCAGCAATATCTGCGAGTGATTTATCCGCTAATAAATCAGTTGTTAATGGTGAACAATCAATACGTTGTTTCGCAGAAGTAGTTAATGTAAATGTTAATGCACTCATGCCATTATCTCCTGCAAGTGGAAGTGGAATGGACCGAGCTTGCCACCATAATTACCCGCGCTAATTCGACGAATACCATTCGCTGCACCAAGATCACATACTGCTTGAATACCAACACGCATGGCAACATCAATATCTTCTTTTGTTAAGCCATCAATCACGATTTCCATTACTGATTCAACTTCAGGTGATAAGTCACTTTTTGTTTGACCTTTTAAAGTCGGACAAAAGGCATCATTCGTTGATGCATTCAATGCTTTGAATTTTGAGCCTACTTTTGAACCAGAGCGAACAACACCACCAGGGAATGGCATGATCACGTTAGGACATTTTTTCATTTCAACAACCGCTGCTTCACAGGCTGCCAAGGCTTGTGCTTGAGACTCCGCTAAGACAAGGAAATTACCACCACCGACAGAAGCTTGAACACCTGTTTTTTCTTGGGTTAAAAACTCACCATCCATAACTGGAATTCGCCAGTAACGTTTGCCATCAATCATTTTTGAAATTTGGAAGCCATCACCAAAAAATCGTAGGTTTTGACCAAGTGCAATTTCAGTTTCACTTTCTAGACCTGAAAACAACGCTGATGTAGGTGAAGTAAGTACACACTGACCAGAACGGGTTTCAACTTGTTTTGCAAGACTTTTTCCACCCATTGCAAAGATTAAGATTGATACACCAGGACGGCCATCGGGTGTTTCACTAGGATCTAATACTTTTTCAATACCTGCTTCACAACCACAGGCAATAACCGAAGTAGCAAAACCGGTAAAGGTTTGTGCTGAAATCATTGCCCACTTTGCATTCAATGCCGTGATGATTAAGCGCGTTCCTTTCATTGGAAAGGCTTCAGCAAAGGTTTCATCAATTGTTACACCATTGATAATCATATCTTGCCTCCTGCATGTAAAGGCTGCACGGTGATACTACCTCGACCATCATCTACAATCTCATCATCACTGATTTTGAAGTTACCCATTTTTTGAGTGTGATATTTATCAAAATATGGTTTCAATGATTTCTCAATACTATTGTCATATTCAGGTTTCACCACATGCGTTGTACCCCATGTGACTTCAACAATTTCACCATCTTTTACGACCATCGTACCGTCTTTGAATACATAATCTGGTTTGGTAAACATCTTCTCGCGATCTTCATTATCGGTATAAACGGTAATATCAGCACCCGCCCCCACACTTAGGCTACCGCGATCAGCAAGGCCAACTAATTTAGCTGCACCAGCACGCGTCATAATGGCAATTTCATAAAGCGTATATTCACGATCTAATGAAGCCAAGTGACTCGCTTTCTGAGCTTCTGGATGCAATGTCGATAAGATATCGTTACGGAATGTTTTATCCATTAACAATCGAATCAAATGTGGATAACTGGTGAACGGTGCACCATTTGGGTGATCGGTTGTTAAGAATACACGCCATGGATCATCTACCATCAAGAATGTTTCTAAACCAATCATCCATTGCAAGGCATTTACATAACTTTGATCTTTATATTTGAATGGCAATACACCACAACCTGCATCACACTCAATATCCATACACACCCATTTATTAGGGCTTGCGAATGGATGAGCGGCATGTTGACGCATATTATCGCCCGAAGCAGTCACGGTTTGACCAAATAAAATCTGACCAACATCGGCTGTAATATTTTTATGTTTGTTAATCACTTCAGCGATTTGAGCTGAACCTGATGAGAACTTAAAGTCACCTTCAGTACCGTAACTATGGAACTGAATATGCGTCATATGCATCGGCAAACCGTTAATACCTTCCATCGTATCAATAGTCATTTCTAAGTTACCCGCCACACCCAGATTACAGCCATGAACATGTAGGGGATGCGGTACGCCGAGCTCTTTTACCGCCGTCGCCAAGCGCATTAAAATATCGCGAGGTGTGATGCCGTAAAATTTATTCTTTTCATCTAAATCAAGTTTACGTTGATTAAATTTGAAGGCGTTAATACCACCCGGATTCACCACTTTCACACCAATGGCATGACTATGTGTCATCGTCCAAGCAACATAGTTATTAATCGCTTCTTGATCACCATTTGATGCCATCATTCTAAGTAGGAAATCATCACTACCCAACATGACATACCCCCCTTTATCGATGATCGGTGTATCACCCATTTCCATATGTGCTTGGCGCGCATTAATTGGCAAGATTGCAGGCTCAAAACCCGCGGTATAACCCATTTCAGCATAACGATAACCTGCTGTTAATGTACTCGGTGCAGCATGGCCACAACCACTTCGCATTAACTCGGTTCTAGCTACAACATCTGCAGCATGATCTTCTGGCAACATGGTGCGAGCAATATTAACCTTACCGCCACCAATATGAGTGTGCATATCTATCGCACCCGCCATTATCACTTTGCCTCGTACATCAATTTCTTTATCAAATTGACCATCACTTGGGGCGCTTACAATTTTCCCATCACGGATATAAATATCTTTAACTTCGTTATTGATACTATTGGCCGGATCGTAAATTCTGCCGCCTGTTAGTTTTGTTAACATCTTCTATTCAACCCCTATTTAGTAGGATTTTTGTTTAATTCTATTTGAGAATTCATAATGATTAAACTCATCATTAAAAACCTGAAAAAAGCCATCTTTCGTCATCCTCGCGTACGCGGGGATCCATGGGCCGCGAAGCCAATCACAATCGTTGGATCCCCGTTTTCACGGGGATGACGGACTTGTGAATAGTCATAATTCTTGCTCAACGGCTGTCAGTACATCAAATGTACTCGGCAAACCACTGTCACGTAATTTTCTTAATGGTACTGATACAACGCCATCAGTACGAAAAGCTCGACCCGCATGATCTATTCCCGGTGTACCTACTGGAATAAAGACTTCTGGTTCTTGCGCAAATGTCATTCCTGAACGCCCTAAAACTATTGTTTTAGCATTCGATTGAGGTGGTGTTCGATCAACATTAAAACTAGAAATCCAGACTAAGGTATCCACTTCATCATTTTCTAGCATGCGAGCTGTGTCTGATAGGTACGGATCATAATCAGGATAGCCACGATTAAAGTTAGTCCTCATCGGAAATCCAGACTGCCATGCAGAGACTTGATTAACCGTTATTCCACCTTCTTTCCCACCTAAAGGTAAACCACTTGAACGGGTGTCTAAATTAAGTTCTTTAACCATTTCACACACGGTTTGCACTGTCGCTTCAGCATGAGAAAACTCTAAATGCCCTGCTGCCCATGCTACTACTGAATATTTTGCTTGTTTTAATTGTTCAGCTAGAACCGCTAAATCACTCACGGCAATATCACCCACTTGCTCAGCTTGAATACCCTTGCCTTTGACTAATGCACGCAATACAGAGATTACTTCTGGTAAATCAGCATCTTCACAGGCCAAGACTTGTGCTTTTTTACCTTTTGGGGAGGTTGAAGCATCACCAGATGGACGCTTACCTAAATAAACGACTTGGCGAGATTCAATCTCTTGGTCAAACATGCTTTCTTCATTCCACACCATGCGCTCAAAAAAGCGAGGGTATTCTGATTCAAGATCACTACCAATAATTAGCAATAAATCAACACGATTTCTGACTTCGGTTAATGTCGTCACCATCCAGCCGGTATCTTGCAAAACAAGTGTATTTCTAAAGCCCGCTTCAGAATCCATATTATCAACCGTTGCACGACTTTTATCAGCTAATGCCATTGCAGATCGGGCACCATTCAAATCAGTTGCCATTCCACCAATAACGGGTTGCTTGCTTGTCCGTATTAAGTCGGCGATATGCGTTACCGCTTCATCCAAAGATACATCCTTACCATTCACTCTCGGCGATGTATCTGTAATTGGAGTTTCAAAGCCTTTTTTTGTTACCGCATCGCCATTTTCAATAATAGATACATTATTACCCTCAACTTTGATGATCAAATCATCAGAGGCAATACCACAAAATGGGCTTGGTACTTCTTGCCAAACGCCAGCGTCGGTCATTTCTGTCATCTTAATGTCCTTAGTCGTACTTAATATTTAAATCGTGGTTCTGAAAGAGTCCTCAAAGGAACTTCCTTCTTATTTTCCTAGCTGCCAATTCTATGCTTATTGGCCAACTCAAAAGTATTCTCAATAATCTATTTTTGGTAATTCAGTTTCTAACTTTTCGACAACGTAATTATCATCTGAACTATGTTGTATCAAACATCTGAGCATACGCTAACTAACCGAGCTTAGCACGCACTAATAGTGAATCTATTTTATTTTTTTGTAACTGACTTTTCATCGCGTCAGCCTTCTTGCGTCCAATAATTGGACCCACCTGAACACGATGCCATGTGTCTTTATTATCAATCGTGACTGTTTGTACTTTTGACTCAATACCTAAAAAGGCCAGTTTGGCTTTATACGCATCAGCATCAGATGATTTTCTAAACGATCCAACTTGCAATAAATACTGCGTTTTATTCGTCAGCTTTGCTGTTTCTGCTTGAGGCGCTTTTTGCTGAGTAGGTGAGGTAACAATGGCGCGTTGTGGTCTTTCAACTACTTCTTCCATTTCAGGCAATAAACTATAAAATTCAAAGGTAGGTTCAACCGATTTAGATTTTTTTTCACTGCTTGGTTTTGCTGTGTTATTACTACTTTTTTCTGGTGTGACATTATCATTTAAATGCACCAAAAACATAACAAAAAGGCCAACAAGAAAACTGATCAGCATCGGTCCCCAAGGTAGGGATTTTTGTTGAGTTTGATGTCGAGTATTTTTTCTTACTGCCACTTACATCGTCTCCGGTGAAGAAACACCCATAACGGTCAGACCATTAGTGATAACTTGTTTTACGGCAGTAATCAGCGTTAGTCGAGCTTGGCTTAATTCAAGATCATCAACGATAAAATGGTGAGCATTGTAGTAAGTATGGAAATCACGTGCTAAATCCATTAAATAATGTGCCAATAGATGTGGCGTATGATTCACTGCCGCTGATTCTAGTAACTCAGGATAACGTGCTAATGCCGTAAACAGTGCTAACTCATGATCTTCCGTTAAACGATTTAAATTTTGTTCACCTTGGGCTTTATCCCACGCTAAACCACGATCGTTCAATTGTCTAAAGACACTACATACCCGAGCATGAGCATATTGCACATAATAAACG
>WTAY01000069.1 GCA_013139345.1 Methylophaga sp.
TCCATCGCGCCCGCATCAATTTCACGGTGAGGATTGATATATTGATGAAAGGTTTGCCCTGTTAAGCGACGATTAATGACTTCAACACACCCGATCTCAATAATCCGGTGATCATCTGCTGGGCTTAAGCCTGTTGTTTCTGTATCTAATACAACCTGACGTTTTGTTTGCTCTGCCATTATTATTTTATACTCATGATTTTACTTTTGAACGAGGAGTATACGGGGTTCTCATATTTCCTCTACTTACGGGCCGTTGAGCTAACTGGCCAGGAAACAATTGTTTTGCCCGCCATAACATTGTAACGGGAGTGAGTGGAATCGTACGTTTTTGAGCAACTAAAATAGTTACCCCAGAGAATACAGGCCATAAACGCTTGCCCCAGCGCTCTATTATATTAAGGCGGTCAAACCATTTTGGATTTTGAATTGCTGGACGATATAAACAGTGTTTGCTTGAGATTACCTCAAAGTTTAACAGTGCGAGCCAATCTTTAATTCTAGTTTGACTAAAAAAGGTGCCTTTCCATGGTGGAGTATCTTGCCACGAGAGTAGTCGGCGTAAGCCCCAAAAACTCCACGGGTTAAAACAACACAGAATCACGGTTCCATCTGCTACTAAAATGCGCTCAGCTTCTCTTAATACTTGATGAGGCTCGGTAGAAAACTCTAATACATGACCCAGTAAGAGTGAATCAATGCTGTGGCATTTAAATGGTAGGGATATACTATCTCCTTGAACATCAGCAGAAAGCGCCATTACCTTTTGTATGCAAGGTCGAGATAGAGAGGGCAATAGCGATTGTTTTATGCCGATCTGGAGCTGATAATAACCGTGAAAATGCGTTGTAAGAGACTGTATGACTGTTTGCTCTTGAGCCAAAACGCTATGACCAAGCGGGCTTTGCCACCACTTAGCCATTATCTTTTCTGTATTCGCCTTATAATCAACCATGAGCCTACCTCATTAGTGAAAATATCATGCTAAAAATAGATGCTATTCCTGCTTTTAACGATAATTATATCTGGTTCATCCATGCTCCGGATATGCAACATATATTAATCGTTGATCCGGGAGATGCTGTTCCGGTGCTTAAAGCGATTAAACAGCAAGGCCTTATCCCTGTTGCGATAGTAATTACCCACGGTTGTCATGATCATGTTGATGGTATTGCGACCTTACTTAAACAGTATGATATTCCTGTTTATGGCCCTAAAAATGAGTTTATTCCACATATTACTCATCCTTTGTCAGCGTGTGATGAGCTTGTTATCAGTCCACTTTTCCCTGCATTCCGAGTGTTAGATCTTCCCGGCCATACTAAAGGCCATCTTGGCTTTTTAATGGAAGGCTGTTTATTTTGTGGTGACACCTTGTTTGGCGCAGGGTGTGGACGGCTTCATGGCAACCCTGCCGAGCTGTTATTCAGGTCATTGCAACAGATAGCCGAGCTTCCTTCAGAAACACTTATTTATTGTGCTCATGAATATACCGAGGCTAATTTGTGCTTTGCAGTGGAGATAGAGCCAAACAATAAGGCGATTCAACAACGGGTTATTGATACAGCATTAATGCTAAAGCAGAAGAAAATTAGCTTGCCATCAACACTGGCTTTAGAACGCCAAACAAACCCATTTCTGCGTTGTGAGAAGGGTGATGTAAAAGAAGCTACTGAGCGGTGGTCTGCTCAGCAGTTAGATAGCCAACAGGCGGTATTTACGGTACTTAGAAAATGGAAAGATAGCTTTTAATCATCATCCCATTTTTTCTTTTTGTCTTTACCTTTGCCCTTTCCTTTGTCATGGTGTTTTTTATTATGTTTAACATCTTTCATTTTTGACTTGAACAATTTTGAAGGAACAGCGTGGTTAACAGTATCTTCCCAATGCCCACCAATACTTCCACTCACTTGCCATGCGCCATCACGAAAACGGTAGTAAATACCACTATCAAAATAATGATCAGCCATGCCCATAACAACATAAACACTTAAGCCTGAGTCATAGCTCATGTCATGCTTTTTGTGTTTGTGGCGATAACCATGAGCAGGGGCATGAGGTGGTGGTGCATGTTTATAGTGGGGCGTTGAGTCACCATAGCGGACTGAGGCAGAATCAACACAGCCTATTAAGAAGAGACTGAGTAAACTAATAAATACTATTTTAGACTTCATAAGACAACACCTTTATTTTATTTTAAACAACTCCCGCATTGAGAACCTATCAATAACAGGCTTCTATATACTTCAAAGTGTCGCTTTTTTATCTCGTCATCCCAGCATGATTTTAGCTGGGATCTGCTCAAGACACTAGATTCTCGATAAAAACATTCGAGAATGACGGGAGTTGTAAGATCTACAATTTGAGTATATTAACAATCCATATTTATTTATCCGAATGGATATCCATTTGTGGATACGGAATTGAAATACCTTCTTTATCAAATGTTAATTTGATTTGTTCTATTAAATCAGAACGAACACCCCAATAATCAGCACTATTAACCCATGGGCGTACATTAAAGTTCACACTGCTATCGGCAAGTTCTGCAACAGCCACTGCTGGTGTGGGATCCGCTAGAATTAAGTCATGTGCAGCTAAGATATCTTCCATGATTTTTTTTGCTTTTAGCATGTCATCGTCATAACCAATGCCAAATACCATATCAATTCGACGCGTGTCGCGTGCTGAGAAATTGGTGATTGCACCTGCATAGATTTGACCATTTGGAACAATGATTTCGCGGTTATCACCCGTTCTCATTAGTGTGCTAAAAACGCTGATTTGTTCAACAACACCGGTTACACCACCCGCCTCGATAAAGTCACCGAGCTTGAATGGACGGAAGATAATCATCATTACGCCAGCGGCAAAGTTTTGTAATGAATCTTTTAAAGCTAAACCCACTGCCAAGCCCGCCGCACCTAATAAGGCGATGAATGACGTAGTATCAACACCTAATTGGTTTAATGCCGCGATTAAAACAAATAACAATAAGACCGCATTAGAAATTGAACTGGCAAAGTTGATAAGGATAGGATCTAGATCTGCCCGAACCATGAGTTTTCTAACTAATTTAACTAACCATTTCACCACAATGCGACCGACGATAACAATCGCAACTGCAAAGGTAATATTAATCAGCCATGCTGCTACGAGGCTACTTGATTCTGCTTCCATTTCTTACTTCCTTTCCTCAATTGTTTTAATAATATCTTGGACTAATTTCGGTCCTTGATAGATGAAGCCACTGTAGATTTGAACTAGGCTTGCTCCTGAATCTAACTTTTTGATTGCATCATCACCCGACATAATCCCACCTGCTGCGATGATCGGCAAGTTTTCAGAAAGGTGCTGTTTAAATTGACGTACTATTTCCGTCGATTTTTCAAAAACAGGTCGGCCACTTAAGCCCCCTGCTTCATTGGCATATTGCAGTCCATCAACACCTTCTCGTGACATGGTTGTATTGGTTGCAATAACGGCATCAATCTCAAACTTAGAGAAGGCTTGAGAAAGCTCTTCAACTTCAGAGGACTCAAGGTCAGGTGCTACTTTTACTGCCATGGGGACATAGCGCCCATGATGCTGTTGTAATTTTGCTTGTTCTTCTTTTAATGCATTGAGCAGTTCATTGAGAGATTCGCCAAACTGAAGTGTGCGTAAACCTGGTGTATTTGGAGATGAAATATTGATGGTGACGTAATCAGCATGGGAATATACCTTATTAAGACCAATGAGATAATCATCAACGGCGTTTTCAACAGGAGTATCAATGTTCTTACCAATATTAATACCGACAATTGCATCGGTTTGGGCGATTTTTACTTGTTCTATGAAATGATCAACACCGAAATTATTAAACCCCATACGGTTAATAATGGCTTCTGCTTCAGGTAGTCTGAATAGGCGAGGTTTTGGGTTGCCGTCTTGTGGTCTGGGTGTCACCGTACCAATTTCAACAGAGCCAAAGCCAATACTTGCCAGCGCTTCTATATAATCACCATTTTTGTCTAAACCGGCTGCCAAGCCGACAGGGTTTGGAAATGTTAGCCCCATTACCTTAACCGGTGTTGCTGGTGGTGTTGGATAGAGCAATGATGACAATCCCGTCATTTCAAGGACATTTAAGCCTTTTAGCCCCAAATGATGTGCTTTTTCGGCATCAAGTTGGAACATGATCTTACGCATTAATTGATAAAACATTATTCTGTTACCATCGTTATATGGTATCCGCTGAACTTGCGAATATTTAATACACCGCTATCTAAAATTAGATATTGGCCTTTTATACCTTGTAGCTCACCACTAATTTCGGGTGTTTTATCAAAGTTATATGATTTTATTTTCTCTGGATATTGCAATACAGGGTAGCTAATCTCAACCATATCCTCATTAAGCAGTGGCTCAATCGCATGTTCGCCAAACTGCTGTTGCAGCTCACTAATTTCTTGTTGGCATTCAGCCATTAATTCATCACGTTTTGCCGCTAAATCCATCGCATCAGCAGAGCCTCGGAGCATTTTACGCCAATCTGTTTTATCGGCGACATGAGATTTAAAGATAACCTCAACTAAACCCGACTGGTGGCGTGTTTTGACTTTAAATATTGGAATGGCTTGCGTTGCACCTTGGTCAATCCAACGAGTTGGTATTTGGTTAAAACGAGTAATACCCACTTTAACGCCAGAGCTATTAGCAAGATAAACATAATGATCTTGCATGCAGACAGTCTCAGCCCACTCGGGATCTCGACAAGTGCCGGCATTGAAATGGCATGTTTCAGGTTTCATCATGCACAGATCGCATTGAGCTAGTTTTTGTGAACATGGGAAGCAGAAACCACCGCTATAACTCTTCTTAGTAAGGCGGTCACAGGCTTGGCAGTGGATTTCTCCAGCAAACTGAAACTGAATTTTTTGACCAATCAGAGGGTTCATTTCAATGCGCTGATTATCTAAGATCATATGATATGTTGGCTCGGTGCCATCAACCGCTAATGACACGCCCATCTTTGATAGTTGTCCTTGGAACTCACTCACTATTTAAACCCTTATATCGTTTATTGAATTATGCCCAGATTAGTTCAAGGTGCAGCTTCCAGCAAGTA
>WTAY01000191.1 GCA_013139345.1 Methylophaga sp.
TTGTTTTAAAAATAACAAATAAATAAAGTCAGGACGCATAGTTCAAAAGAAGGGGCTTTACCCAAGCCCCTTCTGAAGGTGTGTTAATAAAAAAGTAGTTTTGATTAATACAGACAATACGGCAAAGTGTCAGAAGCTATTATTAATTGACTGGACCATTAAGCAGCAGATTACTTTGCTCTATATCCAGCGCCTTACAGAGTTCATGTAACAGTGATATTCATCACCAAATTTTTTTATAAGGTACGCTTCTTCTTTTAAAATTACGGCATAGTGGACAATCAATACAGCCGGGATTGTCATGATAATCACCCAAAAACTGCCAACAACAAAGGCCACCCCAATATTCAGCATCGTTAGACTAAGATAGATAGGATTACGTGAATAACAAAATGGGCCGGTGGATATAATCGCTACCGTCGATTTACGATAGTCGGTGCTCGTGCCTGATTTTGAAAACTCTCTTAGTACTAACCCGAACAAAAGGATACTTAAAGCAATTATCGAGTAACCAATGGGATCCTGAATAGACTGAGGGAAAAATGAAAATGGCCAAAGATAGTTAAGTCCAATGCCTATTAGTATGCAAACAAAATAAACTATTGGTGGTGGTATGATTACGCCAGATGAACCTTTATCTTCCATATAAAATTCCCAATTAATATTAATAGTTCCATAACGTACAAGGTATTTTCGATCAAGTTATCATACACTTTAACGCCACTGATCCTAGCGCACAACCACCCTTCAGGCGATCCCGAGCCCAGTCAAACATTTAACCTTTCATACTGCTAGCTTAGTAATAGAGTTAGGGTAAAGAGCTAGTTAATCATTAAATTTACCTGAGCATTATACAGTCTCAATTAAAAGCCTAAATTATATTAATAGATTTTATCTTCAGCAGGCTATTGTGGGTTGATAGTGATTTTTTTAGTAAGCACTATTTCCACCTGAGTTAATAGATTAACTAATAGTTAGCTATATATTGAGTAAAAATATGATAAATTCTACTTAAAAAGATTAGAGGTAGAGTGATTAAAAATCATAGCTTAATACTACATACCGAAAAACAATCGATACATTTACAAATCCCTGAAGATTTGTCTGTGCGGGTGGCTTTGGATATTGAAGGTCTACGGGTGCGAGCCGCTTGCGGTGGCATTGGTACTTGTGGCGCGTGTACTATCAAAACAGTGAAGGGTGATTTTACTCCACTAACACTCGCAGAATGGCAAAAAATACCGCCAGAAGAGCGTGAGCATGGCGTGCGTTTAGCCTGTCAGTTGTACCTAAAAAGTGATGCGGAAGTCTTTTTAGATAATCCCGCGCCTAGTTCTAACTGGAAATCATTTAATTTACAGCACTGGCCTGATTATCACTATCCAAATTTTGACGTTAAAAATAGCTTTTATGCGGTTGCGGTTGATTTAGGCACTACGCATATCCGTTTATCCTTTTGGGATAGAAATACCCAACAACGCATTGCTTGTCGGCATGGTAATAATCCCCAAGTGGCTTTAGGGGAGGATGTGCTAACTCGGCTTGATGTGCATAGACAACGTGAAGCAAATTTACAATCATTAACTCAAATTGTCCGTGATGCAATTATTGAAGGTATTAGAGATATTTTGGCGCGTGATATTGGCGAAATTAAATCCATTTTAGCTAAAGTGGGGGTCGTCAATATTGTCGGCAATACTGCAATGCTGGCGTTGTTAAGCGGGCAAGATGGCAGTGAACTTTATGACCCAGAAAGTTGGGAGCATCCTATTGCTTGTTTAGCTGATGATGTGTTTTCTTGGAAGCAGTCTTGGCGAATGCCTAATGCTAACATTACTATTCAAGCGCCCTTGGCGGGTTTTATCGGCTCTGATATTTTGGCGGACTTAATTGCAATCAATATTACCCAGCACTCTAAGCCGATTCTGTTAGCTGATTTTGGGACCAATACTGAAATTGCTTTGTGGGATGGCAAACAGCTTTGGCTGACGTCTGTACCCGGTGGCCCCGCTTTTGAAGGGGTGGGTTTGCAAAATGGCTTAAGTGCAGAAGCGGGGGCTATTCGAGCGGTAAATCTAAACAATGATAGCTTTGTATTAGAGACGGTTGATGATCAAACGGCTAAGGGGTTTTGTGCCTCGGGTTTTGTCGATGCAATTGCCTTATTACGCATGACAGGTGAGATAAAGTTATCAGGGCGTTTTTTAAATGCTCATCCAGAAGGTTTTTTATTAGATAAAAGCAATCCTTATACCGCTATTAAATCAGGTGATATCGATGCTTTTCAACGGGCTAAAGCATCGACTGCCGCAGCCATGCAGCAATTACTTGTGTTGGCGAACATTTCCACACATAATCTAAGTGAACTATGGATTTGTGGTGCTTTTGGCCAACATCTAAATGTACATAATGCTCAAACTTCAGGCTTGATTCCAACAATGGATTGTTCGCGTATTAAGTTATTTGGCAATGCCGCCTTATCGGGGTGTGAAAAAATGATTCTGGCACCCAACGCTAAAAAAATAACCGATGAACTGCGACAGCGGATTCATGTGGTTAACCTTTCACACTACCCTGAGTATGATGACTGTTTTATTAATCATCTACGCTTACAACCTTTTATAGGGGATGAATAATGTTTGAGACCTATATTAAAGACTACAACGAAGCCGTTTTTGAAATTGATAAAGAGTTAGCTTTAGAGATAATAGAAACAGCACTTAAGGACGGTGTAACGCCTGAACAAGTCGTGTTTGATATCATTATTCCATCGATAGAAGAAATGATGGCGGAGATTAGTATCAATGCAGATACCAATCTAGCGCAACATTTTATGACCGCACAAATAGCGGCAGAAATTACAGAAAAAATGCTGGCTAAATTTGAATCCCCCCCCGAAATAATAGGGCGGGTAATTATTGGCACATCGTACGGGGATTTACATTCTTTGGGTAAACGTATTGTGATGGGCTGTTTAAAGTCGATGATGGTTGATGTCGTTGATTTAGGGGTTAACGTCAAAGCAGAAACTTTTGTTGATGCAGCAGTTGCACAAGACGCTCAAATCATTGCTATTTCATCGATGATGGTGCATACCGCAACAGGGGAAGAGGGTAGTTTAAAGGTACGTAGCTTATTAAAAGAACGTGGTCTAGAAGATAAAATAAAATTAGTGGTCGGCGGCGCGCCTTACCGATTTGACCATGAGTTATATAATAAAGTGGGTGCTGATAGTTGGGCGGCCGATGGCGTGACCGCCGCCAAAATCATCCGTGAATTGATTCTTGAAGGGAAATCCTGATGACTCCTTTAGAAATATTATCTGCAACAATTTCTGGGCAAGCTAGCCCGAGAGTTCCTGTCTTTTGTAACCTACTCGACCAAGGTGCAAAACTATTAAATATACCGCCCAAGCAATATTTTGCTAATGGCGAATATGTGGCTGACGCACAATTAAAAATGCTGCAACATTATGGCCATGACAATGTTTGGAGTGCGCATTATGTAGGCAAAGAAGCGCAACTATTAGGCTGTAAAGATATTTTATTTGCTGATAATGGCGTGCCTAATGTGGCGGATTTTGTGATTAAAAGCTGGGATGATATTGCTACTTTTGAAATCCCTGAAGATATTACCCAACAGCCTACTTGGCAAGCGATGGATGATTGTTTAAAAATCCTGAGCAGTGAAGTGGGTGCGACTCATCCCATTTGTGCTTATGTGACCGGCTCAACGACATTACCCGCTATTTTAATGGGCATGGATAAATGGATGGAATTAGTGTTAATAGGCCCTGTTGAGTTACGCGATGAGCTGGTGAGAAAATGCAGTCTTTTTGTGCAACAACAACTTAAGGCCTATCGTGCGGCGGGGGCTAATGTCATTATTTACGCTAACCCCTTTGGCTCAACTTATTTTATTCCCAAAAAACGAATTGTTGATTGGAGTATGCCGTGGATGCAAGAGGACTTGAAACAGGGAACAGGTAGTATTGTTTACTATGGAGGCATGGCACCTATTAATAGCGTGATTGAAATGGTGATTGATAAACTTAAGGTGAATATATTTTATCCGGCTCCTGAGGATGATATCCGCGAATCCATGCGGCTTATTAATGGCAAAGGCTTAACCAGTGGCGTGCTTGATGATATAAAAATGATTCATTGGACAGAGCAGCAAACCCGTGATGAGGTAAAGCGTATCATGACTTTAGGTAAAACGGGTGGGCATTTTTTATTTGGCACAGGCTTTATGCCGCTTAAACTACCGGAAGAAAATATTATTGCCATGTTAGATGCCGCGTTTAAATATGGGAGATACTGATGAAAACCATTCCTATTATCGAAGAAAAGGATGAGAACTTAGTCTTGGTTGGTTGTTCGATTTTACATAAGGAAGTCGATTTTTTAATACAAAAAAATAACTGGCATATTGAAACCCATTATCTAAATTCTGCCTTACATAATT
>WTAY01000223.1 GCA_013139345.1 Methylophaga sp.
CAATGTATGAACATAAAGTGTTTGTTCAAGGGACTATCTGGAATATCAACTCATTTGACCAATGGGGGGTTGAGTTAGGTAAACAGCTAGCGAAAGCAATATTGCCTGATGTGCAGAGTGATGGTGAAATTGCTGTGCATGACAGCTCTACAACTAACTTAATTAAGTTAATACGAGAGCTAAGATTTAAATAAGAAAAAATGTTCCAGTCTAGAATAAAAATAAGCCAGTTATCATTATGATGCTGGCTTATTTTTTACTATGCGAAAATGATTTGATGCCTGCGAATCTTCAAGTGGTTTAGGTATACACTTATAAAATTAATAGGTATTTCTAGGGAGTGACTTTATGACTGATACAGAGGAAGCACTAAATGTTTCGTTAGCACATGAAGGCACTAATTATTTAGCGCCGACAGACGAAATAGCGAACCAGCCTAAAAAATTAATTTTCCCTACGGCAAATTATCCGTATAAGAAAATGATGAAAAAGACTCAATATGAAAAAGAGAAAAAGCTGTTACAGATTGAGTTAGCCAAATTTCAGCATTGGGTTAAAGAAACAGGCCAGAAATATCTGATTATCTTTGAAGGCCGAGACGCGGCAGGTAAGGGTGGGGCAATTAAGCGTTTTACTGAGCATATGAATCCTCGTGGTGCGCCTGTCATTGCTTTAGAAAAGCCCGATGAACGAGAACAAGGTCAGTGGTATTTTCAACGCTATATTCAACATTTACCAACAAAAGGCGAAATCGTTTTACTTGATCGTTCATGGTATAACCGTGCGGGTGTTGAACGTGTAATGGGCTTTTGTTCACCTACTGAATATTTAGAGTTTATGCGCCAATGTCCTGATTTTGAACGTATGATTACTCGTAGCGGAATACAAGTGATTAAGTTATGGTTTTCAGTAAGTCGTAATGAGCAGCGCCGACGTTTACATGCTCGTCAAAGCGACCCTCTAAAACAATGGAAGATCAGTGATATTGATTTAGCATCACTGGATAAGTGGGATAACTATACTGAAGCGAAAGAGGCAATGTTCTTTTACACTGATACCAAGGATTCGCCTTGGACAGTTGTTAAATCAGATTGTAAGAAACGGGCACGTTTAAATGCAATACGTCATGTTCTAGCTGAAGCAGATTATCCAAACAAAGATTATAAAGTGGCCTGTAAGCCTGATCCATTAATTGTCGGCTCAGCAGATACTATCTATGAAATGGATGAAAGACACTTGGACATTGCACCGTATAAAATGAGTGATGAAGATTAAGCCATAGCCTGCTAATTTAACAGGCTATGGCTATTTTTTTATGTTTTCTGTAATACGATCCCTGCTAATGGAGGCAAGTTAATGACGATGGAATAAGGCTTGTCTGACCATGGAATTGATTCAGCAGTAATTATTTCATTATTGCTCACATTACTACCGCCATAATACTCAGAGTCTGAGTTCATGATGATGTTGTAACTCGCAAGATCAGGAACCCCAATACGATATTGTTCACGCGGTACAGGGGTGAAGTTAAAGATTGAAATAACATATTCATCATCATTTTTACGAATATAACTTAGGATTGATTGCTCGCGATCGTTGCAATCTAGCCATTCAAAGCCATGAGGGTCAAATTCATGTCGATATAGGGCTGGCGTGCTAGTGTATAACTTGTTTAAATCACCTACTAGGGTTTGCATACCTTTGTGAAGGGGATAGTCTGTGACATACCAGTCTAATGCTTTTTCACAGTTCCATTCCGTACCTTGAGCAAATTCATTACCCATGAATAATAATTTCTTGCCGGGGTAAGTAAACATTAAGGTATAGAGTAATCTTAGGTTTGCAAAGCGCTGCCATTCATCCCCGGGCATTTTGTTAACCATAGATTTTTTGCCATGCACGACTTCATCATGTGAGAAGGGTAAAACAAAGTTCTCGGTAAACGCATAGAGTAGGCCAAAGGTGAGAGAATCATGATGGTAGCGACGGTGAATCGAATCTTGTTGCATATATTCAAGCGTGTCATGCATCCACCCCATATTCCACTTCATTGAGAAGCCTAATCCACCCATATGAGCAGGGCGAGAAACCATTGGGTAAGAGGTTGATTCTTCAGCAGTAATTAGACAGCCAGGATGTTCTTGGTGCAATACTGTATTTAAGTGTTTAAAGAACTCAATCACTTCAAGGTTTTCACGACCACCATGTTGGTTAGGCACCCATTCACCTTCTTCACGCGAATAATCGAGGTATAACATGGAGGCAACGGCATCAACACGTAGTCCATCAATATGGAATTCTTCTAACCAGTAAAAGGCGCTTGAAAGCAGGAAGTTAGTCACTTCACTACGACCATAGTTGAAGATATATGTGCCCCAGTCTTGGTGTTCACCTTGACGAGGATCTTCGTGCTCATACAGTGCACTACCATCAAATCGTGCTAGACCATGAGCGTCTTTAGGAAAATGTCCTGGCACCCAATCTAAGATGATACCGATGCCATTTTGATGACAAATATCGATGAAATAACGTAAATCATCAGGAGAGCCAAAACGACTGGTAGGTGAGAAGTAACCTGTTGTTTGATAGCCCCAAGAGATATCAAGTGGATGTTCAGTTATTGGCAGTAGTTCTATATGAGTAAACCCAAGTTTTTTGACATAGGGCACCATTTGTTCGGCCATTTCTCGATACGTTTGAAATTCACCCGCCTCATTTCTGCGCCATGATCCCATGTGAACCTCATAAACTGAGTGAGGCTCATGTAGCCAATCTGCCTTTTCACGTTTTGCCATCCATTCTGTATCTTGCCAATCATGCTGGCTACTAGCTGCAACAATTGAACCTGTCGCAGGGCGTAACTCAGACTCTTGGCCATAGGGATCCATCTTGGAATGTAGTGAACCATCATGATTTCTAATTTCGAACTTGTAAATTTCTCCAGCGGAAACATCTGGGATAAATAATTCCCAAACCCCTGAATCACCACGAACTCGCATTGGATGTTTGCGCCCATCCCATTGATTAAAATTACTGACAATACTTACACGTTGGGCACTTGGCGCCCAAGTGGAAAATAAAATGCCATCTACACCATTAACCTGATGCGGGTGTGCGCCCATAATACGGTAGGCATGCCAGTGTTTTCCTTCTGAAAATAGGTGAAGATCAAATTCAGAGAGTTGAGGTATGAAGTTGTATGGATCGTATTGCCTAACAGGGTCACCATTACCTGCAATACGGTTAATCGTATAGTGTTCTGATAATTTAGATGAAGTTCCAGTCCACTGAAAAAGGTCGGTGCCTTCAATACGTTTTAGGATTAAATCATTATCTAACCATGCTTTTTGAGTATCAGGCAAAAAAACGGTAACAGTGGTGTCAGTCCCACTTGCGTGAGCACCTAAAACTTCAAAAGGATCGTGGTGGCGAGCTTCTATGATTTTGATTAAATCTTCAGATAATTCGTTTTCTAAAACCATAATTTTGAAGTTCCTTTAAATTTTTATTGAAGTCTATAGCCTGCTTGTGGCAGGCTATTAAACAAGCCGTACAAATTTGATTGCTCACCAAGATGGAGATGCTTTAATGTCAGACAATAATAACACGCGATTCGTTAGTCGTCTTACTCGCGATTCACTGGCCCTTATTTTAGCTGGAGGTCGAGGATCACGGTTAAAACAGTTAACAGACTGGCGTGCTAAACCTGCTGTTCCTTTTGGTGGTAAGTTTCGAATTATTGATTTTCCTTTATCTAACTGTGTAAATTCAGGCATTCGCAGAGTGGGAATTCTGACTCAATACAAAGCACACTCCTTAATGCGCCACATTCAACAAGGCTGGGGCTTTATGCGGGGTGAACTAGGTGAGTTTGTAGAGTTGCTTCCGGCATCTCAACGTACAGAACAAGGGTGGTATACAGGTACTGCTGATGCGGTTTATCAAAACATCGATATTTTAAGAAATCATAGTCCAAAGTATATTGTAATATTGGCCGGTGACCATATTTATAAAATGGACTACGGCGATATGTTGGCAGATCATGTTGCACAAGGTGCGGATATGACTATCGGTTGTTTAACAGTACCTTTAGAAGAAGCGAAAGCATTTGGTGTGATGTCAGTTGATGTGAACCGTCGTATTGTCGCATTTGATGAAAAACCAGAAAGTCCAAACCCAATGCCGGGTAAAGATGACGTTGCTTTAGCATCAATGGGGATTTATATTTTTAATGCTGATTTTTTATATGAACAATTGATTAAAGATGCCGATACTCCGGGGTCAACGAATGACTTTGGTCACGATATAATTCCATCATTAATTGAAAATTATAAGGTTGTTGCCTTCCCATACAAAGATGT
>WTAY01000102.1 GCA_013139345.1 Methylophaga sp.
AAAAGTCATCCACAAAGCTACTTTTCTCATGATCTTGGAAATCATGATGTATCACTCGGCCTAATATCATTCCTGCCACCAAAACAGACATCACACCTGATACATTTAACCATTGTTGTGCCACTAGGTAGGATATATAGGCTGCAATTAAAGTCACGATGGCTTGTTGTACAAAATCTTGTAGTAAGCGAGATAAAAATAGAAAGCCAAAGCCAATAAATAGGCCCACAATACAGCCACCAAAGAACACTACTAAAAAACGTAAACTAGCATCAATAAAGGAAATATCTTCCATCGGGTGTTGGGCAATATAAAGAAAGATACTGAAAATCTCGATGGCAGTCGCATCATTAAACAATGCTTCACCTTCTATCAGAATACAAAGGCGATCAGGCACACCAGCTTTACGCATTATTTCTAACACCGCAGCAGGATCCGTTGCTGCCAGTAATGAACCTGTTAATAATGCGGCTATCCACGGGAACCCTGTTGGATGACCAATACCGTAGTAGATCATCACTGCCGCGACAGCGGTTGAAAACAACATAACGGGAACGGCAAAGAATAAAATAGCCAGTAGGTTTTTGAACAATTGCTGAGCATTAATTTTGAAGGCGGCTTCAAATATGAGCAGAGGCAAAAAGACAAATAGTATTAAGTCATGAAAAGAGTCATAACGAATACCTGTATCAATGTCTAGGCTTACGAGAATTTCACTCCCGACAAACCCTGTTACCACTAATAATCCTGCGAATGGGATGTGGAACTTTTCAGCAACTGGCTTCAGTAACAAGGCCAGTAATAACATCATTGCTAATAATATTAAGCCCGTACTGATCGCCATGATTTACTCCTTGATTTTCTCAAGTTCGGGGAATATCTCATCCATCCCCTTCGTCAAACCGTTACCCATCACAATTCGGGCGTGAGTCCGGTTTAATCCACGTGGACTTTTCACCCCACATGAATGAGCAATGATTCCCACTTCTTTCACCATGTTATTGACATAACTAGCAACGCGTACCGATTTGGTTTGAGGGTGAAGCCCTTTTTGCAGTTTAGGATCATGTGTCGTAATCCCCGTAGGACAGGTATTTTTATTACATTGAAGTGCTTGGATACAACCTAATGCAAACATAAAACCACGTGCACTTGTGATGAAATCAGCCCCTGCACACAATGCCCAAGCAACGGCTCCGGGGGTAACAAGTTTTCCTGATGCGACAACTTTAATTCGACCTCGTAAACTATATTGACCTAACTTATCGACAAGAATAGGTAGGCTTTCACGCAAAGACATGCCCACTGAATCTATTAGTGGCATTGGCGCAGCGCCAGTACCACCTTCGGCCCCATCAAGCGTGATAAAGTCTGGTGCAAACTCTACGCCTCTCGCGACAATAGCACTCAACAATGCATCAATTTGTCCGGGTGAACCTACTACCATTTTGAACCCAGTCGGCTTACCCGTAACATTTCGAACACGATTAATCATGTCTATTAAATCATCGAAACTATTAATATCAGGATGACGATTTGGGCTGTAGGCATCCTGACCAACGTTAATCCCACGAATAGCTGCAATTTCTTCAGTTACTTTTTCACCTGGCAAAATACCACCTTTGCCTGGTTTTGCTCCTTGGCTCATTTTAATCTCAAACATCTTCACTTGAGAATGAGCAGCCATTTCAATTAGCTTGTCATCATCCAATATACCGTTAACATCACTGACACCATTCTTTGCAGTACCAATTTGAAAGACAATATCTGCACCACCTTCAAGGTGATATGGAGACAAGCCCCCTTCTCCAGTATTCATCCAGCACCCTGCTGATTTAGCACCCGCAGATAAGGCAAGTATAGCGGGGCTTGATAAGGCACCATAGCTCATGCCCGAGATATTGATGATTGATGCGGTTGTATAAGGATGTTTACACTCTGAACCAATAACAACTGGTTTAGGTGGAACAGCATCTTGACCCAGTGTAGGGAAGGCACAGTTAACAAATAAAACACGGCCAGCCCCGTTAATATTATCTGTCGAACCAAAGGCAATGGTGCTATCTACATTTTTGGCTGCCCGATATACCCAAGAGCGTTGGGCGCGGTTAAATGGATATTCTTCTCGATCCATTGCAAAGAAATACTGACGGAAGAACTCACCGACATGTTCGAATAAATAGCGAAAACGACCAATAACAGGATAATTCCGACGAATTGTTTGTTGAGTTTGAGTAACATCAATAACATAAGTCACAATGACCCACAAAACGAGAAAACCAATCGCAAAAATAAATAATGCTGCCATAACTTGCATGGCAGCCACCACAAATTCAGCAAACTCAACTGACAATTTATTCATACCCTTCAATCCTTCATCCAAAAAAACTGATTAGCAGATAATAATGCTACGTTAAAGTTAGCACTATTTTCACTTTAAGAACAATCTGTAGGCTGGGTTATCCGTTTCTTGCCAATAGTTATAACCCAACTCATTTAAGAAGTGATGAAAGTCTTCTTGTTCACCATTACTCACTTGAACACCAACTAATACACGTCCATAAGCAGCACCGTGATTACGATAATGGAATAAGCTAATATTCCAGCGCTGGCCCATTCGCGTTAAAAATCGTAATAAAGCACCGGGACGTTCAGGGAATTCAAATCGATATAAACGTTCATCTTCAACTTGAGGCGCATGTCCACCAACCATATAACGGACATGTAACTTAGCCATTTCATTATCACTAAAATCTGTCCACTGATATCCTTCAGCATCAAGGCTCGCAAAAAGTGCCTCTCGCTCTTCATCACCGCCATTAATTCTGAGACCAACAAAGACCTGAGCATTTGCATTATCTGCATAGCGATAATTGAACTCTGTAATCCCACGATCAGATAAGGTTTGACAGAACTTTTGAAAGCTACCAGGCTTCTCATCAACCGTCGCTGAAAATAGCACTTCTCGACGCTCACCTAACTCTGCACGCTCGGCAACATGGCGAAGCCTGTCAAAGTTAATATTGGCACCACTATCGATCACGATCAGTTCTTTATCACTCAGGTTTTCACGAGCAATATATTTTTTAGCCCCCGCCACAGCCAAAGCACCTGATGGCTCGGCTATAGAGCGAGTATCATCAAAAATATCCATAATTGCTGCGCAGAGTTCATCACTATCAACCGTGATAACTTCATCGACTGTTTCTTTAGCGATTCTGAAAGGTTCTTCACCAATTTGTCGTACTGCC
Organism: Methylophaga sp.; assembly: GCA_013139345.1. Lineage (GTDB taxonomy): Bacteria > Pseudomonadota > Gammaproteobacteria > Nitrosococcales > Methylophagaceae. Next base: position 3,252 of record WTAY01000102.1, read on the forward strand.
GTGCCATCAGCAAACAAGCCTACTTGTTCAAGCACAACGCGTTCACCCTGCTCTAAGGCTTCTTTTAAGCATGCAGCATCCGTAGGTTCTACACCTATCACTTTAATTTCTGGCCAAAAAGCTTTGATATAAGCCGCCACACCAGCAATTAAACCACCACCACCAACGGGAACAAAAACAGCATGAATAGGATCTGGATGTTGTCGCAATATTTCCATTGCAATCGTACCCTGACCAGCAATCACCTCAGGATCATCATAAGGATGGATAAATGTGCGACCTTGTTGTTTGGCAATATTTAAGGCATAACTACACGCATCATCATAGCTATTGCCATGCAGAGCGATTTCAGCACCAAAGGCTTTTACCGCTTCGACTTTAATCGCTGGGGTTGTCTTTGGCATAACAATTAAAGCCGAGATACCCATTTTTTTTGCTGAAAGCGCAACACCTTGTGCATGATTACCCGCAGATGCTGCAATAACACCTTGTTGCCGTTCAGTCTCAGTAAGATGGGTCATGCGGTTATAAGCACCGCGTAGCTTAAATGAAAATACAGGTTGTAAATCTTCACGCTTTAACCAAAGTGAATTATTTAAGCGCTTTGACAGCCTTGGCATAATATCAAGTGGCGTTTCAATTGCCACATCATATACCCGCGCTTTTAATATTTTTTCGACGTATTCAGTTAGCATGACAGCCCTGTTTCTTTCACTCTAATAAGCAATATAGTGCTTACGTTACCATTGAAGGTCATTTATCTCTATAATTACTGCGATTAATTAATACTACTATATAGAAGGATGAAGCGATGACTGCTGATGAAATGAAAAAACAAGCCGCCTATGCCGCACTAGAGCATATTGATACTGACGGTATTGTTGGTGTTGGAACAGGTTCAACCGTTAACCACTTTATTGATGCTTTAGCTACAATCAAAGGAAAAATCAAAGGTGCCGTTTCAAGCTCAATCGTTTCAACTAAACGTTTAGAAGAACATGGCATTCCTGTTTTTGACTTAAATTCTGCTGGCCAAATCGCTGTTTATGTTGATGGTGCAGATGAAGCAAACCACTTTTTACAACTCATCAAAGGTGGTGGTGGTGCATTAACACGTGAAAAGATCATTGCTGCTGCAAGTGATAAGTTTGTCTGTATTGCTGATGAAAGCAAATTAGTGGATGTATTAGGTAAGTTCCC
>WTAY01000219.1 GCA_013139345.1 Methylophaga sp.
ATTATGCGATGGGCTATTATATCCAAGAGCCGTCAGCAAATCTTGATTATAACTTTGAAGACGATAATCTATAAGTTAAAGCCTCAAGCTGAGAAGATAACTCTGTATTATAGAGTAAGCTGAAAGAATGGATTCCAAGAAGAAATATAAGCCGCCTTTTGTGTTAAAAATAATGCGTGTTAGCATTCATATTTTGACATTTTTAGCACCGCCATTGGCGGCCCGATTAGTAAATTATTTGTGGTTTAAAACTCATAGACATGATGAGCCAAGACGAGAACAGAGAATTCTAGATACCGCGGTATGGAAAGAAGTCGGATTCGAAAGTAAAGTAGTACAACTTTATAGCTGGGGAAAAGATAATGCACCAACTGTCTTACTGGTTCATGGCTGGAATGGGCGAGGAGCCCAACTCGGTAGCTTTGTACAGGGTTTAGTAGACCACGGTTATCATGTTCTTGCTTTTGATGCACCAGGTCATGGCAGGTCTTCATCAAAAAATACCAACCTGCCTGAAATTAGTCGTGTTATTCAAGAATTATCAGAACAATTTGGACCATTTAGTGCCGGGATTGCACATTCATTTGGTGGTTTATGCCTTATGCATGCTGTTAGTACTGGTGTGAAAATGGATAAGGCAGTTTGCATCGCATCCGCGTTTAATGTTGAAAGATTAGTTCAATTTTTTGCCAAGTTGATGCAGGTAAAACCAAAGATTGTAGAACGGCAAAAAAGGCTACTGGAGCAACAATTTGGTGAAGAACTCTGGCAGCAATATTCAATGCCGAATATGGTTCGCAAGATTAGCACTTCAGGTTTAATTATTCATGATGATGGCGATGATGCCATACCTGTTGATCGTAGCAAAATGATCGCTCAAGTATGGAATGAGAGTGAATTGGTTTTGACTTCAGGTTTAGGTCATCGTCGTATATTGCGCGATAAAGCCGTGATCACAAAAGCCGTCGAATTTATTGCCAATTAATGTTGCAATCTAAGTAACCTATTTTATGTTGATGCCTGTAACGAGATATTTGTCTTACGTAAGCTGAGTAGTCCTATGGTGAAAAGAAGTAATGCTAACCAAATTAAGGCAAATGTAATAAGCCTTTCGGGTGGATAAGGTTCTTTAAGTACAAATACACCAATTAGAAATTGCATTGTTGGGTTGATATACATAATAAACCCGACAACGGAAAGGTCGATTCGTCGTGTTGCCATAGCAAATAAGACTAATGGTAGAGCAGAAACAAACCCGACTCCAATTAAAAGAAGAGTGAGTGTGTTATCCGTTCCAAAGTTCAATGATGCCGAAGGTGATAAATACTGCCAGCCCAGCCATAGAAAAGCGAGAGGTAGCAACCACATTGTTTCAACCGTCATACCGCTAATACCATCTATTACGCAGTGCTTTCTGACGACACCATATAAAGCAAAGGCAAACGCCAAAATTAGGCTGACCCAAGGCAGTTGACCAATACTGATAAATTCCCAGAGAATAGCGAGAGTGGCAATGATACCAGCCCATATTTGCAGGGGATGTAAGTTATCTTTAAAGAAGATCCTCGCCAGAATTAAGCTAACAACAGGTGATATAAAGTAACCTAGACTTGCTTCAATAACCTGATGTTGACTAACTGCCCAAATATAAACAAGCCAATTAATAGCAATAAGGAGGGCAGACACGCCAAGCCAGCCAATGAGTTTTATGTCTTTTAATGCAGCAAGTAATTTATTGCCATAACCAAGTAATAAGCCAATGGATAATGTAGCAACTAAAGACCAGATAATACGTTGGGCAAGTACTTCAAAGGAAGACACACTATTGAGATAGCTGAAATAGAGAGGGAAGAAGCCCCAGAGACTATAGGCAGTAATTGCTAATAATAGTCCTTTTGAATGTTGTTGCATTTATATGCCTAATGGTTAGAGCTGCTTGAATACGTCATGTTTAATACGAGAGTGTAACGCCCTTGCAGGTATTTTGTCGTCAACAGAAACTAATGATATACAGATCGGTTCACCTTTATGGATTATAGACATTGGAACGGGCCTATCATGGCACTCTATTGGCCAATCCATATTTTGAGGAATAGTAAGGTCATCAGTCGCATAAATATAATGTAAAGAGATGTTACCCACTGATTTCACTATGGGCGGTGATGGTAAGCGCCCTTGGCAGGCATTGATATGGTGTTGGAACAAGCTTGCTTTGTTATTTGTTAATTCTGCTGATGCACTTGGACGAGGGTTTACCTCAAGTAGATAAAGTCGACCTTGCTCAGAAATAATAAAGTCGAGGCTATTTAGGCCAAGTAGTCCTGTTTCTAAGGTTATTATATCAAGGGCGAATTCAATTTCTTTTTTATGCTGTGCTGAGATCAACCACGGTGTTTCAATACTACCAAGCTGGAAAGGGTAGTGCCGATCCTCAGATACATTCTGTTTATTAATATTAAGGAGTTGGCTATCTGTACCATTTGCTAAAAAAAGAGCGGAACCAGAAGAGCCTGAGATCATTTTTTGGAAATAGGTGAGCGGGTTAATACTACTTTGGACTGCATTTAAGTGCTGAATATGGTTACCACCCATGCCTGAAGCAGATTTTATTAACCAATTTGTACTATTTTCAGGTGTTTCAAATACAGTCTTTGGAAATGGAAGTTTATGCTGAGTTAATAGCTTGAAGAATAGCGGAGGGCTTTTAATTGAATGGATGGTGTCGAATGAATTGCCAGTCAGTTGAATAGTGCGGGGCAATAGATCCAGTATCGAATAAAGCGACTCAATACCACTGCCACAAACAAGCATGCACTCTTCACCTTGACTGAGCGTAAGCAATAAGCTCAAGAGATCAGCTGATGATAACTCTGAAAGGGAGGGGAGTTGTTGCCAGCGTTCTGCCGCAACTAATGTTTCTTGGTCGCCAAAGCAATCAGCCACCCAAACACGGTAACCGGCTTGGGTGGCTGACTGGGCTAAAAAGCGGCCACTTTGTGCAAAGATCAGTACTGGTTTGTGCTGATTTTGCATAGGTTCTATTTGATTAGACTAGTTTTTGAGCACCATCAAAGGCGTTACGGAAGTCTAAGTAAACAGGTTTTTCGGTTTCTAATGTTTCAGTTAATAAGGCTTGTTGTAGTTGGTATTTCACATTACCCACGGCAAGCGCACCAATTGCAACTGCACCCTTAGAGTTTGTTGCATGAGTCAATGGCTCACCAAAGTCCATGATACCAATGCCTTCAATACCAAGAGGTGGAACCGCATTCACGTCACCAGCTACTTTTAATTGTTTTGCATCTTCTAATACAGAGGCATTAAGCACTTGAATTCCAGCTTTTGCAGTACAGAATACAAGGTCAGCATTTGAGATTAGACGAGCCTTATCAGCATCGGATGCCGCCGCTGTTGCACGAAGCTCTACGCCATAGCGTTGTTTTGCTTCAGCTGCAAATTCAAGTGCAGTATCGATTGAGAAGTGATCAACAATTGTTGTATCACAACCTTGCTGAGCGGCGATGACCGCTGTGGCAAGACCAACGGGACCTGTTCCGCCAAAGACAACGGCGCGAGTGCCATTTAAATCTTGATTAAAGTTTTTCTTTAGCTCAGCTTCAACACAGGCAACTAAGGCTCCAGCAGTTGTGAATGCGCCACTTGGATCAGCAAAAACAGAGATTTCAAAAGGAGGAACCATTGCTTTCTTCGCTTCATCAAGCATATCCATTGCTAAACCAATATCGCGACCACCGATGAACATGCTTGTTTTCTTAACACCAGATGGACCACGTGAGAAAATAGCATCTTGAGCTAAGTTGTGAACTTCTTCTAGTTTAATATTTTCGTATGGGACGATGACATCGTAGCCAGCATCAACAGCCATATTAATATCAAATGGACTGTTGTGAATCATTGGGTTGATCATGTGAATAATCGAACGTTTAGCCATGGGAATTCCTTTCTAATATAAGGTTTTATAAATTATTGTTGCCATCATAAGCTTTCTTTACTACTAATTTCAATATCCGCACCATTTGAATTTGCATTCACTATGCTTAATGACAGAGTTGAGAGGTTTTTTTGTTGACAATATTGGGTGAGATTGTCTAATAATTGTTGGGCGGCATCATGACTATCGACAAAAATACATCCCGTAGGCCCCCATGAACTCTGAGCAATACCCGTATGCCCTAATTCTTGAGCATAGTGTAATAATTGAGCAACGGGTTCACTGGTATAGCGCCCCCCCTGTGCAGGGGCAAAATGATCACCAATGAGTGTTTGAATTTCAGTGATGGCCTGACCAAATAAATCTATCTTATTTTCTACTAATGCGGGTAATAGCTTCATTAATGTTAAGTGACAGATTATCTGAGAATTCGATAAAGGGAATGTTGGTAAATGCGTAAATGCATGTACTTCTTCAGAGCCATGAACCCCTTGATTACTGTGGTCCATAATCATAAGAATCTGCCACGAAGAGGGGAAGTCACGGTGAAGTAATAAAGGAGGGATTTGAGCAGTGTCACTTAATCCACCATCAACAATAAACCCGCCAAGATCAAATGTAGCGATACCTATTCCTGAGCGTGCTCCACGACCTAAGTGATAGGCAATATCATGTGTATTTGCAGAAATATTATGTAATCGACAAAGAAGGGTGCCAACGGTAAGAGCAAGCTGGGTGCCAGAACCTAATCCAGCATGGGAAGGAATGAGCTCAAGAACCGATAGCTCTACACCCTGCTGCTCTTTAGGAATATGTTGTCCTAAAGTGGCATAAAATACATCTACAATTTGTGTGATTTTTTTATGAATAGATGTTGGAATGGTTAAGCTTGGTGAGCTGATAAGTAGACTATCCGCTGACGTTGCTTCGATCTTCGTATAATGCGAATCAATCGCTAGACCAATGCTGCCAAACTTTCTTCCAGCTTCACCATTAAGATCAAGAAAACCTAAATGAAGTCGAGCAGGGGTGCTCACCCTTACTTTTGTGCGTGGGTGAGCAGTCTCCTGTTGCAGTTCTGCCACTATTTAAGATTCAATTTTACAAGCAATATCGTAAATAGTTGTTTCATCTAAGAATTGATTATTACTTTCATACAATGCAGCAATAGCGGCACGGTGAACTTTCATTTTGAAATTACCAATGGCAATTGCACCATAGAAACGAATGCCTTCTTTTTCAGTACCATTATCCATCACTTCTAAGCCTTCTACACCCATTGGTGGAACAGCATTTACATCCGCAATAATTTCTAATGTTTTATTTCCAGACCATGCTAGTTTTGGCAAAATACATACACCTGCTGGTCCAGAAGCAATGGCGACATGCGCTCCAACTAAGAGCTCTGCAACAGCTTCATCACTGCGGCTTTCACCAGGGATGACATCAACACCATAGGCTTCTTTCATTTGATCTGTAATGATTTTGGCACGAGATAGGCTGCGAGATGTGATAACAACCTCGGCAGCACCTTCTTTTAAGAAGTAAAGGGCACTACGTTGACCAACTGGACCTGCACCAACGATAACGACTTTTTTCCCTTTAATATCATAATCAGTCATTACTTTACGGGCAATGGCTGCTGCAGTTGTATTGGAACCGTTTGGATCGAGCATAACTGAGACACTAACTGGGCCAAAAAAGGCTTTCTTAACGGCTTTACCAACAAGTTCACTGGCATGGACGTTAGAACCACCAATAAATATGGCACTATTCTTTAGATTTTTACCACCACGAGTAAAGATCATTCCATGAACATGAGGTGTTACATTATCACGCGTTACACCACCATAAGTAATAATATTATCAACGCCTGAATCATAGGCAACTGCTTGGTCAAATGCACTTGGAACTGGATCTGTATCAAGGTGAAGTAACAGCTTTTTCATAGAAATATTTCCTACCCTTTAGTATGTTTTACAGCTAGAGTGTGTGTTAAAAAATGAAGTCTACCTGAATTTGTAGCCGAGTGTGTAGTAAACCGTCATTATGATTGGAAGCATATTGCACACGCAAAGATGAAAAGTTCGGGTATGATGCATAAAGTTAATGCCAAAGCGAAAGGAACTCTCAGTTAGGTAGGAGGTCTTTAATTCATATGATAAATGGAAATTTATAGGAGTAGCTTGATGAAAAAAATCAGTATGTCAGTGTTGGTAGCTGGATTTATTGCACTGCCAAACGTAAGTGCCGCTAATGACTTTACAACTGTAACCCGCGTACATTACGTGCAAGATTGTATTGCGCTTAACGCAGGTAAAATGAATATATATGAAGCAACGCATAAATGTTCATGTGTTATTGATAAATTGGCCGAGGTCTTTACCCAACGCCAATTTGAAGATGCAAATGCAGGCTTCAGATTTAGTAATTTACCGGGTGATCGCGGTGGAGTGTTTAGAGACGATATGGATGTTAAAGATGGTATTACATTATTCAAAGAAACCCATGCCGATGCTTACGAGAGTTGTAGAGTTAGACGATAGTTAATAAATTGTAATAAAAAAGGCCGCAATTGCGGCCTTTTTTATGTCTAGCATTTAGAGCTAGATATCTTTTGAATGAGTGAACTTTTGACCTTCACTATCTGTAACATTTGCTGATAATGAACCTGCTTCGCTTGGTGTAAATGTAAAGCGAATACTTGGGTCTTCACTAACTGAGATGCCTGTATCAACAGAGATAAGTGGTTTATTGTTGTATTGAATATCAATGTTTTTTACATAATGTGCATCAATATACAAACGTGATTTTTGATCAAACTGTAATCCATTATAATTCGGGTGGCTAACAATGACCTGTGCTTGTACAGGCTGACCAACCGTTGGTTTGCGCATGCGGATTTGCATCTTTCCTAAGCGAGCCAATGCTGCTGCAGCATCTTTACCAGCAGGAGCACTACAGCCACCGGATGCTTTTACAAAGCGTGACACCATATGTAATGAACCATCATTCATTTCAGCAATCGCACGAACAAAGGTATATTGATCGACACGCATACGTGTAGAAATATCAATTAAACCAAGCTCTGGTGATAAGTGGAAATTAGCTGAATAGGGTTCAGGATTATTATCAATAATAATGTGGATGTTTGTAATATATTTATCTGCAGTTTGTTCAACAAGAGATGTAACGCTGATAGGAACAATCGCGGCATCTTCGGCACGTTTTGGTGCTTCAATAACTAGTAAGTCATTCGCATTCTCACTAATTTCTTTATCGCCAAAATAAGCTACTTTAAGCGTTGGCCATAATGGTTCGCTAGGAGTTACTGCAGAGGCTGTGGATATATTAAAAAAAGTCAGACTGACGATTAATAAGCTTAAAATACGGTTGAACATAATTTTTCTCCATTGCTTTATTTATAATTATTCCCATTCAAGCTGAACAAATGAGGCAGTAACATTACGACGGTGGTAATGTTGAAATAGTTCCCAACTATTTTGCTCAAGTATTCCAACTTGTTTTGATGCTTGGTCGATTGTACCTAAATCTTCAATAATAATACGAATTTCATCACGTAAAATCGTAAAGTAATGTAACTGTTTCGCTAAGCCTTGTTGCCATTTGTCACTACTCGCTTCACCATGGCCAGGAACTAAGAAATTAAGCTCCAGTGTTTGCATTTCAGTCATTGTTTTAATCCAACCATTGATACTGCCATCCATTACAGGGATGCGACCCATAAAGAGAAGATCGCCAGTCCAGAGTGTTTTTGTCTTGTTATCAAATACAGTCAAGTCATGATCTGTATGAGAGGTTGAATAGGCGGTAAGAGTGAGCTTACGATTGCCTAAATCGAGAGTAATAGCTTTGCCTAAAGAAGCTGTCAAAGTTGGAGATATAAATTCTGTTCCAGCGTAAGCATTACCTAAGGTTTGTTTAAATGTTTTAGCAAAAAAACCTTCTCGTGCTGCAATTGCTGCAGGGAGCTTCTCATGACCAACAAATATTGGCTTGTCCTCTTTAAATGCGGCGTTGCCAAAAATATGATCAGGGTGAACATGGGTGTTGATGACATAACAGATAGGTAAATCAGTTTTAGTTCTAATGGCTTGCTTTAAAAGTGTTCCTTCGAGATAGCTTCCGCCAGTATCAATCACCGCAACGCAGCGTTCACCAATGATAAAACCGACATTAGCAATTGCACCTATATTGGCTTCAGAAGGTTCTTCATGAACGCCTTGGTGATAATAAATACCGGAGCTGACTTCACTGACTGAGTATTCATTAGATGTGCAAGCAGACGAGAGAGTGAGCAGTGAGCACAGCCCAAGAAGAGAAAGTGATAGCTTATTCATGTTGATATCCATACCTTATATATAGGTCACATGCTGGTACAATAACGCATATTTGAATTCAATACCTAGCTTGAGAGATTAATTTATGACCATTCGTACCCGATTTGCCCCTAGCCCAACAGGTTATTTACATGTTGGTGGAGCACGAACAGCATTATTTTCATGGCTGTACGCTCGTAAACATGGCGGTCAATTTATTTTAAGAATTGAAGATACTGATCTTGAACGTTCTACTGCTGAATCTGTAAATGCCATTTTGGAAGGTATGACATGGTTGGGGCTTGAGTATGATGAAGGTCCTTTTTATCAAACACACCGTTTTGACCGATATAAAGAAATCCTTGCACAGCTATTAGAACAATGTGATGCATATTATTGTTATTGCTCAAAAGAGGAATTAGAAGAATTACGTGAACAACAACGGGCTAATAAAGAAAAGCCTCGCTATGATGGTCGTTGTCGTCATCTGCAAACACCAAAAGAAGGTGTACAGCCTGTTATTCGATTTAAAAACCCAACGGTTGGCAGTGTCATTGTTAAAGATGTAGTACGAGGAAATGTTGAGTTCCAGAATAGTGAACTCGATGATTTGATTATTGCTCGACCTGATGGCTCACCGACCTATAATTTAACCGTTGTTGTTGATGATCTTGACATGGGCTTAACCCATGTTATTCGTGGTGATGATCATTTAAATAATTCACCGAGACAAATCAATATCTTTAAAGCTTTGGGAGCCGAGGTTCCTATTTTTGCACATCTACCTATGATCTTGGGTGATGATGGCGCTCGACTATCAAAACGTCATGGTGCCGTAAGTGTGATGAGCTATCGTGATGAAGGATTCTTGCCTGAAGCATTATTGAACTATCTTGTACGCCTTGGCTGGTCTCATGGTGATCAAGAAATTTTCTCAATTGATGAAATGATCAACCTATTTGATATTGTCAATGTAAACAAATCAGCATCTGCATTTAATACCGATAAATTATTATGGCTGAACCAACATTATATTAAGACGAGCTCAGCAGAACATATCGCCCATCATTTAAGCTGGCACATGGGCACATTAGATATTGACCCATCACAAGGCCCTAGTTTGATTGAAGTGGTTAAGTTACAACAAGAGCGTGCAAAAACATTAGTTGAAATGGCAGAAAATAGTAAGTTCTTCTATAAAGAAGTAACTGGATATGATGAAAAAGCGGCGAAGAAAAACTTAAAAACAACAAGTATTGAAATCCTTGAGGATATGCACCAACGTTTATCTGCCTTGCCAGAGTGGAAGGCTGAACCTATCCATGCACATATAAAGGAGTGTTCAGTCGCAAGAGAGATTGGTATGGGTAAGGTTGCACAACCGATTCGAGTAGCTATTACGGGAAATACAATGTCTCCACCGCTAGATGTTACGTTGGAATTATTAGGTTCTGAGCGCGCATTATCTGCGATCAGTGCTGCAATTGCATGGATCAAAGATCGTGCCGAAGATCAGAGCTAAAATCATTAAGCCTTTATTTTCATAGGGTTACGTATTCGGGAAAAACTTCCCGAAAAAGATAAGGGAAAAGTCTCGAAAAAAACAGGAAAGATGCTTGACTATTAATTTCAGCAGGATTAATGTTTGCCAACGCATGAGTTCTCAAGGGAACAAATTGTGTCTTAATTATAATTAAAAGCAATAAGGGAAAACTTTATGAAGCTGAAAACATTATCAATCGCAATGCTTGCAATTGCTACATCTGGTGTAGCAATCGCTGATGAAATTGCAGTAATGCAAGAAAACGAAAACAACTGGGTATCTGCTGCAGGTAACTACAACAACCAACGTTACAGCAAACTAGCTCAAATCAACAAAGACAACGTTGCTGATTTGAAAATGGCTTGGACATTCTCAACTGGTGTTTTACGTGGTCACGAAGGTAACTCTTTAGTTATCGACGGTACTATGTATGTTCACACTGCATTTCCTAACATCGTATTCGCTTTAGATTTAAACAACGACGGCGCAATCAAATGGAAATATGAACCAAAACAAAACTACGACGAAACTGTTCCAGTTATGTGTTGTGACACTGTTAACCGTGGTTTAGCTTACGGTGACGGTAAAATCTTCTTAGCACAAGCTGATACAGT